>JANLYU010000050.1:0-8262 GCA_031365785.1 Flavisolibacter sp.
GGTGGCTTCAATGTTGCCAGGAAAAACCAGGTGGTTACAACTGTGGCATCGCGTGGCAGGTTCGCCCCTGTAAGGGAAATATAATTCAAGCGCTTCTTTCAGGTAACTCGCAGGAAGGGCAAATCCAATATTGTCGCCACCTTTGATGATAAAAGAATTCACGCCAATGATTTCTCCTTCTTTATTCACCAGCGGTCCACCTGAATTTCCCGGGTTGATCGCTGCATCTATCTGAATATACTTTACCCCTTCGCGGATCCGGTCTACCTTGGAGATAACGCCCTGCGTAGCGGTGTAATTCAAACCAAATGGATGACCAATGGCCACCACCACGTCGCCGTCTTTGGTGTCTTCATAACTGCCCAGTTTCACCAATGGTATCTGAACTTCAGAAGGAGGTTCCAAAAAAGCCAGGTCATGCTTTTTGTCTGTATACCATACCCTGGCGAGGCGCTTGTCAAACAACCTTCCGGCAATCGTTACTTCCGCATTCTTGGCCACCACATGTTCGTTGGTAATGATCAGGTCAAACTCCTTGATATAAAAACCAGTTCCCGTACTGGTCTGGGTGGCGATTTGAATGATCGCCGGCCGGTACAATTCTATGATTTGCTGGGTATTCATAATCATAGGTTAAGTGAAAAGAATTTCGGTTTTTCTGCCTTTGGTGTTGTACCCATTTTTATACGCGCTATTTGGTTTCGAGGTTCAGGTATTCAATTTCTGTGGTAAAACTCTGGTTGAACGATTCCTTGCTATCAAACCTGAGTTTTTCGGTTTTGTAATCCAGTTCCGGATATTTTTCCTTCCAGGGTGCTTCTATGGATTTGATCCTTTCAATAATAGCCTCTTTATGATATTCATTGGTTTTGGTATTGTAGTAGTCTTCCTTATAACCGAGTTCCCTGAAATAATCACCATAATTGATGACCATCAGCAGGTGCAACAGTTGCGACACCGGTCGGGGCAGGCTATAGGAATACTGGCAATAAGAAAGTCCGTATTCGCTGATCTGTGCAGCGATATCAGGAAGCCGGTTCTCCTTGTACCAGGAAATGTTCTGGTTAGCATTGTAAATAGCGTCGGCGATAGTTTTAAAATTCTGCGGCGTTACAATTGAAAACGTATACCTGGACCGAAACAGGTAAGGATAAAATTCTTCCTTGTCTTTCTGAAGCAGCCTGGTGAAACTTTCCATCATTTCCTGATTCTTTTCGGTAACCTGTCGTTCATCTTTGCGAAAATAGATTTCAACGATCTTTTCCAGTTCGCTGAGCAGTTTTCCCTCAGGCAAAATCAGGTAGTCTATCCTATATGCCAGCGCCAATAATAAATAGGCAATGCCTCCGGAGAATTTATCTGCATCAACCCCTGCAATAAGGTCCAGGGTTTCCTGAATCCATTTTTTAAAGTAATTAAATTTGATAGCCTTTTCGGCTTCTGGCAATTCCATAATATGATCTGTATCGGAGGCCTGAAGCGTGGTAAAATCCTGGACCAGCAAATCGTCCTGCTTATCGGCCTTTGTAGCCAGTTCTTTCAGGCCATAATACAGCTTGCTGGGATTGGCAGTTTCGAGGTCGCTGTCAAAAAGCATGGAAATTTTATCATTGTTGAGCGCGTAGCGGGTATAGTAAAGTCCAAAATTCAATTCCAGCAGGCGTCTCATTACCGGTACGCTGGGTTGTGGCATGTGCGCCAGTAGAACTTCCGCCTTGAAAGAATGTTTATTGTAGTGGCCCCTGATGATTTTAGAACCCTGGTAAAATTCAAAGCTGGCTCCGTCATCCTCCCTTTTATGAACTACATTTTCAGTTTCATCATCTCTCAGGTAATTAAAAAATGAGCCAATGCTTTCAAAATATTTTTTTTCGCGAAACAAGGATTCAGCTTCATTCCATTTTTCTACTTTTTCAACTGTTTTATTGTTGTCTGAATAGCGTCCAACCTGAATACCGGGATTTTTACCTTCTTCCAATTTTTTCTTCGACCAGCTAAAAATCTTATCCAGCATATGACATTTGCTTTGCAGACCTCATTTAAACAACAAATTTCAGAAAAGCGCCGGAACATACGGAATTTGTTTACCGAAGCTCGCGCCAATGGGAATGCTGCCCGGGTACAAAGTACGAAATCTGTATGCGAGCTGCCGTTGAACAAACAGGATTGATCAAGGCCCGCTAGGGTCCGAGGAAAATCCTTAGTTTCGCCTCTATCATTTTCAATTTTAGTACATGAAATTTATTGTTTCCTCTTCCCAGTTACTGAAACAACTTCAACACATAGCCGGAGTGATCAATGCCAATACAGTACTTCCCATTTTAGAAGATTTTTTATTTGAAGTGGAAAAAAACAAACTTACTGTGGTGGCCACCGACCTGGAAACCGTCATGCGCGTGCAAATGGATATTGAAGCAAAGGAAAGTGGAAAGGTGTGCATCCCTGCCCGCATATTGATGGATTCTTTGAAAAACATCGCCGACCAGCCGCTAACATTCAGCATTGATAAAAATTTTGCTATTGAAATTACCAGCGACAATGGAAAATATAAGGTGATGGGCGAGAACCCCGATAATTTTCCCAAGGAACCCGCTGCAGACGATACCACCAGCTTCAACATGACCGCTGATGCGCTGATTACAGCGATCAACAAAACACTGTTTGCAACCAGCAACGATGACCTGCGTCCTGCCATGACAGGTGTGTATTTCGAACTGAGCAAAGAGGCCATTCAGTTTGTAGCAACCGATGCCCACCGGTTGGTGCGTTATAAAAGAACAGAAGTCAGCTGTCCCAAACAGGATGCTTTCATTGTTCCCCGCAAACCATTGAACTTATTGAAATCCGCCCTGCCTTCTAATTCAGACGAGATTACCATCAGCTATAACACCAACCACCTGTTTGTAAAACATGGAACCACACAAATGAGTTGCCGACTGATAGATGCAAGATTCCCGGATTATAAAGTGGTGATCCCAACAGACAATCCCTACAAAATGGTAGTAGCGAAAACCGAATTTCAGGGAGCCCTCCGCAGGGTAAGTGTATTTAGTAATAAAAGTACCAACCAGGTAGCTCTTCATATCAATGGAAGCGAATTGCAACTCGCTGCTCAGGATGTTGATTTTTCTTTTGAAGGTAATGAACGCATGAAGTGCCAGTACGACGGAGAAAATATGACCATCGCATTCAATGCACGATTCCTGATTGAAATGCTGAACGCTACCGACAGCGATGAGGTACGGCTTGAACTCTCCACCGCTACAAAGGCCGGTATCCTGAAGCCCACTGAACTGGACGATAACGAGGAGCTCCTGATGCTGGTAATGCCGCTCATGCTGAACCAATAATTTAAAAAAACCTGTCACACCTAGATCGATTCACTCTTCTTATAATTCAGGCAGGCTTATTGCTCAGGATTTCTTAAATTGTTTACATTACTTTTTCGTTGTTAACATCCTTATTAGTATACAGACCCTTCCCTGGTTAGATGGGGAACAGGTCACAAGGCGCTGTTATGGATTTTGTTCAATTACGCACATTTGACAATTATATCGAGGCCAACATTGTCATGAACATGTTGCAGCATGCATCCATCAACTGTCACCTCAAAGACGAAAATATCATCACCATTGACCCACTTTTGAGCCCCGCATTGGGAGGAATGAAACTCATGGTGCACCATGCCCATGTGCCACGGGCCTGGGACCTGATGGAAGAAGCGGAAAGGGCCTACTTAAAAGACATTCCATGCCCCATCTGCAAGGCACATGAACTTAAAACTGTCAGCATTACAAAAAATCACCGGTGCAAACTGGCTGCGCTGGCCAGTATGCTGCTGAATGGCCATTCGGTGGAAGTCACAAAAATATACAGGTGCCATAAATGCGGCTATGATTTCAAGCAGCTTCCCCGGCAAACTATCTGATGTTTAAAACGGATCCTACCAGTAAAATACTATCTTAGGTTAGCGTATCCGTTATGCGGCAAAATATCATTCATTATTTTCAGGACCTGGAAAACCGCCCTTTGGAACGGCTGTTATTTCTTGTTGGTGGAATGCTCCTTTTGTGGATGATAGAAGGATCCCTTCCTCTTTTTGCATTACGCTATAAAAAAAACAAATGGCGGCACGCCTCCGTGAATTTCGGTTTTACACTGATTCACCTGATCATACATACGGGGTTTGCTGTATTCATTGTGATGCTGTCAGATGCCTGCAAAAAATATGGATTCGGTTTGACCCAGTGGACGGGTGCTTCTGTTATAAGTACCATTATCATTACCTTCCTGGTACTTGATTTTTTTGGTGGGTGGCTGGTTCACCTTGTACAACACAAAACCTACTTTTTATGGCGCTTCCATATGATTCATCACTCGGATAATAACGTGGATGTAACCACGGGCTTGCGTCACCATCCTGTAGAAAGCGTGTTGAGGGGAATTTTTTTTCTGGCAGGAGTAGCGGTTGCCGGCGCACCCATGTACGCCGTGATGATCTTCCAGACCCTGTTGGTGTTGTCTACTCAATTTACCCATGCCAATATCCGTCTGCCGAAATGGTTGGATAAACCATTGAGCTTTGTCTTTGTTTCTCCCAATATGCATAAGGTTCATCACCACTGGCAACAGCCTTTTACTGATAGTAATTACGGCGCGGTACTTTCTATATGGGACAGGTTATTGGGAACTTTTGAACAGCTGGCACCTTCTCAAATCAAATATGGCCTCGACAGGTATTACCCCAATGAGCTCGATGAGGATTTCAGCATGCTCCTTCGAAAACCTTTTGGAAAGGTTGATCGGCCAAATCGCTGAAGAAGTACGCCACATCCTGGCCACGTCAAATGAATGCTTACCAATATCAGATGGTCTGAATTTTATTGCGCCGTGTAAATCCAAAATGGGTCATCTTATCTTCGTCGGATGAAGAAAGTGGCCATGATCCCCGCCCGCTACGAAGCTTCGCGCTTTCCAGGAAAACTGATGCAGCAACTTGGCAACACTACCGTAATAGCCAGGGTATATTCCGCCACAAAGGATACGGGTTTGTTTGATGAGGTGATTGTGGTGACAGACAGCGACATGATTTTCGAGGAGGTCAAAAAGCTGGGTGGTTGCCCGGTAAGAAGTATCCTTCAGCATGAAAGTGGAACGGACCGAATCGCAGAGGCGGCGGCCTCCATGGAGGTAGATATCATTTTAAATGTGCAGGGCGATACGCCTTTCATTTCTAAAAAACCTTTGGAAGCCCTGTTGGCGTTGTTCGAAGATCCTTCTGTGCAGGTAGCCTCTTTGATGCAGGAGATCAGGGAGGAGGCAACGCTCCACGATCCCAATCGCGTAAAAGTGTGTGTGGACAAGAATAGTAATTCATTATTGTTCAGCAGGAGCGTCATTCCCTATCCAAGAAATAAGAGCAGCCGTGCCACTTACTTCGAACATGTCGGTGTTTACGCTTTTACTAAAAAAGCCCTTCTAGAATTTACCAGGTGGCCGGTTAGTCCGCTTGAAGACGCGGAAAAGATAGAATGCCTGCGGTTCCTTGAAAATGGTGTTCCCCTTCGAATGGCACTGACAGATTACATCGGGATCTCCATCGATACGCCGGAAGACCTTCAAAAAGCAAAAGCCTTTCTGAAGTGAAAGCAAGCTTACTCTTTCGGAATGGGATTTTCAATTAAGTAATGTATCTTAAGTAAACAATTTGTACGATGAGGTACCTGCTTGTTGCTTATTCCTTTTTCCTCGGTTTGAGTGGTTTTTCCCAGAAGACTGTTGACGTTACTAATGGGGATGTGAATCTAGGATCCAATCCGCTTCATATAGTTAGTGGCACTCCCTTTATCAATTATAAATTCGTTCGGCTGGTGGATGGGACCCCCTACTTTTCAGAAGAATGGATGAAAGGCCTGGTAGTTGGAAAAGACGGTCACGAGTATAAGAACCTGGAAATCCGCATGGATCTTTTCGACAACAAGATCCACTTCAGGGATGAAACCAGCAATGAACTGGTGTGTACCACGCCCCTGAAGGAAGTAGTGCTTTCGGACAAGGATGGAAATAATTTTAGGTTTATCCATTCTTCAGAATTACCCATTCCATCTTCTGCTCCCAAAAACAGCTGGTACCTATGGCTTCTTTCAGGCCCCGCTTCGCTGTACAAATCGTTTGATAAAAAATTATATGAGGAAACCCCATATAATTCAGCCACCACAGAACAGCATATAAAGACTTTTGAAAAGTTTCTGGTGTTGTACAACAACCACCTCCTGGAAATCAAAAAAATCAAGGATGCACCCGATGTGCTGGCCAATAAAAAGAACGAGCTGGAAGAATTCCTCAGGAACAAAGACGAAAAAAACAGTTCAATGGAAGACAGGTACACCGCGCTGGTGAATTATTATAACTCCTTATTAAAAGACCAGAAATAAGCTTCATCAATTCATCGAGCCCATAAGGATTTTTGCGTAACAGCGACACGGGGGATTGATTATCTTTCCCAAAACAAACCTGCATGTCGAAAGCAGAAAAGTACATTCGTTATCTTATTCCGGTGTCGCTCTTCGGAACCAACCGGACCAAGGATATTGTCAACATTAACCCTACCACCAACATTAACCGCAAGGATGCAGAAAAAGTGTTCATTACTGTTTATGATTATGATGAAAAGGAATTGAATGAATGTCATTTCGATAAGATCGAGGAAAGTTTTTCTTTCAAAGAAAATAACCATACCAGCTGGATCAATTTTGATGGCCTGCGGCGTCATGATGTGGATTTAATTAGTGAACGTTTCGGCATCCATCCGCTGATTGCAGAAGATATCGTGAGTGTGGGCCAGCGGCCCAAAATGGATGAGGTGGATGACATCCTTTATTGCCTGCTCAATATGTTGTATTATAATGATTCCAATCAAACAGTGGAGCTGGAACAGGTAAGCATTGTTCTTGGGAAAGATTTTGTGATCACCTTTCAGGAAGACCCCGAGCGGGATGTTTTTAATCCCATCCGAGAAAAACTAAAAATACCTAATACCAAGCTTCGGCAACGTGGGCCAGACTACCTGTGCTACTCTATGCTGGACCTGATCGTCGACAACTATTTTTTTGTGATGGAAAAGCTGGGGGAACGAATTGAAATGGTGGAAGAAGAAGTGATCCGCAACAGTAATCAAAGGTCGCTGGCCAATATCAATGAGTTCAGAAAGGAACTGATCATCCTGAAAAGAAACATCGCACCAGTGAGAGAACTGATTAATGGAGTGATACGAAGCGAAAACGAGTTATTGGATGTAAGTACCATGAAATATTTCAAAGATGTTCAGGACCATATTACGCAGGCCTACGACCTGAGTGAAAACTATAGAGACATTATGATCAGCATGCAGGACCTTTACATCAATAATGTGAACCTCAAAATGAATGAGGTGATGAAAGTGATGGCCATTGTAACGTGCCTCATGGCACCGGCGACAGTGATTGGTGGCATTTTTGGAATGAACTTCGATACCAATGTGGCTTTTTTACATAAACCATGGGGATTTTATACGGCAGTGGCCGTGATGTTGCTGATTCCCCTTTGGATGCTGGTAGGATTTAAAAAAAGAGGGTGGTTCTGATCATGGTTATAACATGGTACAACGAAAACAGGCTAAGACCAGACTCTGTGAACCAGGTTGGTAGTACTTCATGGAATTACTCCGCGTAGAAAAATAAAAAGCTTTTAGGTTACTTAATTTGGTTGCAATGATCTTAAGATTCAAGTGAAACCTGTGGTGATTCTTATGAATCATGGAGAGATGGAATGCAAAAACTGACAGAATTGATGATACTGTCCTTGGTTTATTTTTTCTTATAAACCGGCACCGTGCTGCAGGGCTCACCATACATGATACTTTTTACCACCGGGAGCAACAGCTTTGTAATTTCAGCATAGGCATAATTGGCTATCGGTATTTCGCCACAACCTTTTACTACAATTCTTTGGTCTTCGAATGCAGCTACATCAATAGCGGCTATTTTTTGGTGAAACAGATATTTGAACATTTCTTCTGCTGTACCCATATATACATCACTGGCAACCGGTTGCAGGTAACTCACCACCAGCATATAGGCCCATACGGGCACAATGGCATCAGCGCTGCAGGTAAGCGCTACATTTTTATCCTGGTACCTTGTCAATTCCATGTTTTTGAGCGCCTCTCTGAAATCCTTTTCTTTAAGGATCAGCCCCATAAACAAATGATCTTTCATATCAAAG
>JANLYU010000075.1:0-3870 GCA_031365785.1 Flavisolibacter sp.
AAAGACTTCAACGAATCCACCTCCCGCTGGTGGTGTTGAAGGAAAGCGGTTTTGCGCTTATTGTACGTGCTGTCAACAAAACCAGAATAAAAATTTAAATGGATCACGCCTCCGTTTTTACCGATCGCCTTGATCTGCTCATCTTTCAGATTGCGCGGAACAGGACATAAATGATAGGAGCAGCTATGAGAGGCAATGACTGGTTTTGAAGTGGTGTTCATCACATCCCAGAAGGTGCGCTCACCTACGTGCGACACATCTACAAGCATGCCCAATTCATTCATTTTCCGAACCACTTCTTTGCCAAAATCGGTAAGTCCTAAGTGAGGAAGGGAATCTTTTTTATAAGTTTCATCAGCTGCAGACGTGGCCCATGAGGTGGAATTATTCCAGGTGAGCGTCATATACCTCGCGCCGCGATTGTAAAGGGTGGTAAGATATTCGAGGTTGTCCTCTATCATATGTCCCCCTTCCACTCCTATCATGCAGCCGATCATTTTTTTCCTGACTGCTTGCTGTAATTGTGCCGGGTTGGAAACCATCATCATCCGTGACCCGTTCCTCCTGACGATGGCCTGGAGTGAATCTATTTCCACGTTGGCATACCCAAAGGCTGCTCCTTTTCCATACCGTTCATCACAGAATACAGAAAAAACCTGTATATCAACCCCACCCTCTTTCAACCTTCTGATATCAGTATGCGTTTGTCCGGATAGATCATTTTCAATACTTTTTCCTTTCATCGTTACCGAAGAAAGTACGTCATTATGCGTATCAATCACAATAGCCTTCCTGTGGAGCATGCGGAAAGATTGTGCGGATACAAGTAATGGAAAAAACAATAAGAGGAGGGAGAAGAATTTTGACATTTGAATCTGTCAAATTAATGTTTTTTGTAAAACTTCAGAAAGTTTTATTGCTTTTGAAAACCTCAAAAGCTTTCTTGATATACAACTGAAAATCGTATTCAGATGACCTGTTTACAAATTCAAATGTGGGCCGGAAGCGCTGCATGAACAGGTTCAATTCATCACCGTCCAATCCTGTAAGTCTGCGCACGAGCCCTTTATTGAAACGGTGGTCAACGGATTTATCCCTTTCCTGCTCCAGTAACCGTTCCTGAAATTTAAGCATGGCCCTGTTTTTACGGAACTGAAACAGCCGGATCAGTTCATCTAGGTCAATGCCGGCGCCTGTGGGTCCGATAGAAGTCAGCGATCCTACAGAAACTTTTCTATAATCAAATCCCTTGGCATAATCCCGCCGGTTTTGAATGGAATCCATTTTATAACTCCTGTTATGGATTTTTACTTCTGCCATGACATCCGTTTTTAACCGTAGGGCAATATTGAACTGGGTAACATCTGCAATTTTGAGTACTGGGTATTTTGGGGTGGATTTTCCCAAATAGGAAAACCAGATGGAGTCTCTTTCAGCCACCTCAATCTGGTAGCGTCCGAGTGTATCGGTCATCGTTATCCTGCCTCCGGTGCTCATTACTGAAACAGCTTCGATGCGGTAGATGCGGGAACTGTCAAAAATAATTCCCCTCACCTTATATTGGGAAGAGGCGGAGAATACAGAAAAGAAAAACAGGCAGCTGAATAAAAACCTGATATGGGAAGTGCAAAGATTCAGAAGTGGCTTTGAGGCAAGTAACAAAACAAAATGCAAATGCAATGATAAAATGAGAAATACTAATGAACCGGAGGCAAGGATGTGACCAGTCACAAAAATTTACTACCACCCACTTACTAGGATCCATTTATGATCCGCTACGCACTTTTCACCTCTCACTGCTTACTTTGATTTTTGGATTGAGCTGGACGATCCGGGAGATGAAATCTTTTTTTCCATCGGGTGATATGAGTACTCTTTCATATCTGTTGAAAAAAATTTCCAGCCGGTCTTTGGAGAGCGCAGGAGAAGCCAGGTAATTGGTGGTCTCCCTGATGGTTTTAATGGAACGGATATAGATTTCCTTGCTGTAAAAAATACCGCTTCTGATCATCAGCTTCTCTTCTGTAAATTCATAAATGGTACTCACGTATAAATAAAGGATGGAAGCGGTGACCAGGGCAATCAGAATCACAAGCGGCCAGATGCCTTTAACCACCATCATCGTTTCGGTAACCAATAAAAAAACCGCCACGGGCAGCGCGATGGCATATTCGATTTTTGATTTAAATTTTTTTTTCATACGCATTGATTGCTGCAAACGTCAATGCAAAACAAATGCCGCAGCTCCACTCATCTTCCAACGTATCTTATGGTTTTGGGGCTTCTTTGCTTTCTAAAAGTTGTTCAATCACACGCGGATAATACCGGTGCTCCAATTGCTGGATGCGCGCAGCGAGGTCCCCGGGTGAATCGCTTTTATTGACCCGGCAGGAAGACTGGAAAATAAGTTCTCCTTCGTCATACTTTTCATTCACAAAATGTATCGTGATTCCCGACTCAGGGTCGCCGGAAGCTAATACCGACTCATGCACAAAATGTCCGTACATACCCTTACCACCGTACCTGGGCAACAGTGCAGGATGAAGATTGATAATTTGTCGGGGGAAGGCCTGAATCAGGGTGCTGGGAATCTTCCAAAGGAAGCCCGCCAGTACAATCAGGTCAGTTCCCTTGTTTTGTAAGTCCCGAACATATCCATCACCCCGAAAAAAGCGTTCTTTATCGATCATGAGCACGGGAAGGTGTTCCTCCCGTGCAATGGCAAGCACACCAGCTCCAGGTTTATTGCACACCAGAAGGACGATTTTGATGGTAGTGGAATTTCTGAAATACTCCAGGATCTTTTGTGCATTGGAGCCAGCCCCGGAAGCAAAAATGACCACCTTTCTAACTTGTTGTAGCACCTCATTGTTTTCATGCGGGAACAAGTGGCGTGGTACTTCATTCAATCCATCCTCCATAAAGACTTTGGTTTAATCTTGCTTCTTTATAAAATTCCTGATAGGAATCTGCGATTAATCAACCCGTGAAAATACTTCAACAGGGATACAATGATACCGCCGTTTATACTCTGGATCAAAATCCCGCCGTTGGAATGATAGATGTTCCTTCCATGTGGGAAATTTTTAAAAATGTAATAAAAGAACAATGGTCTAATTTAGGAGTAATTAGCTGCTGATGGTGATGCCACGTTTGATCGTGATGGCAGATGTGAACATTTCCTGCAAAGCCTTACTTACCTGTGACATTCATTTTATTCCTGGTTAAAGAAGGTTTCAAATTGCTGAAACGCATGCTGGTAGCGGCTTAAAAAATTTATCTCAACGTTGCTGATTTGTTACTTT
Source organism: Flavisolibacter sp. (assembly GCA_031365785.1). GTDB lineage: Bacteria > Bacteroidota > Bacteroidia > Chitinophagales > Chitinophagaceae > Flavisolibacter. The sequence goes on from JANLYU010000075.1 coordinate 3,306, forward strand.
CCTGTCATATTTTTGCAAACGATTTGGGAAATTATCCACATTCCACACCAATTGTTTCTATGAATATTTTACGAATTCATGCGAAGAGGAGTATTCTGGTAGGTCTTATTTTCTTTTTATACTTAAACGTTCAGGGTCAGGATGGTGCTGGAATTTTCAGACAAAATTGCGCAACATGCCACAATCTGGACAGGATCGTTAATGGTCCAGCCTTACGTGGTGTTACAGAAAGAGGTCCATGGGCAGAGGATATAAAAAATCTTCACTCCTGGATCAGGAACGCACCTGCTTTCATTTCCACTCATCAATACACCAGGGACCTTCAAAAAACATTCAATGGTCAGCTGATGCCCAAATTCGAGGGGCAGCTGAGTGAGAAGGATATTGACGCAGTAGTAGAATACCTTAAAAACCCTCCACCCATTGAAACCCCAGGCGGCGATGGGAAAGGTACAGGGAGTGCAGAAAATGAAGACCCCAACAGGAATGCCATCATTTTTGGTGTCATCTCCCTGATACTGGCGTTGATCACGCTGCTGCTGATGCAGGTGAACAGCAACCTGAA
>JANLYU010000117.1:0-3196 GCA_031365785.1 Flavisolibacter sp.
TACTGGTTTTCTCAGTCTGTGGATAATCTGCTCTTTTTGAGCTCAAACTAAGGCTCTATATAGCTTTGGTAAATGTGGGGATCATTGAAATCACAATATATAAGTGAAAACCCTTGTTTACAACACCCCTCCATAAATAAATTATGGGTATTGCAAATTTTGATTTTGATCCGTAGATTTACGATTTGCAAATACGGAAAATTACGTATCGGCTATTCTATAGATGAAAATAAAATACTGGGGCACTCTTAAACGGAGTGAAAAACAATTAGATTTGTTTCGTTCCAGCTTAAAATTTGATAAAACCCAATTTCCATGACTACCCAGCAGCAAATCAAAGTTTCTATTGCTGACGACCATAAGATCTTTCGTGACGGGATCAGGATGGCTCTTAAAGACCGGGATTACCTAAATATATTATGGGAAGCTGAGGATGGAAAAGACCTCATGCACAAGTTGAAACTTAAGCAGCCTGATGTATTGCTGATGGACATCCGTATGCCTGAAGTAGATGGAGTTAATGCCATAGGGATGATCCGGAAGGAATATGATGGCATCAAGATCATTGTCCTGACTATGTATGACGACCAGGAAATGATCACCAAAATGATGGAAATGGGTGCCAATGCTTACCTGACTAAAACCACTGACCCCGATGAGATCTATCATGCCATCCTAACCTGCATGAATGATGATTTTTATTTCAATGATCTGGTAAACAAGGCAGTGCTTTTGAAATTACAGCACAAAAAGGCCGTGAAGCAATTTTATCCGAATCCTGTAAAATTTTCTGAAAAAGAAATCCGGATTCTCAAGTGTATTGCTGAAGACAAAACGACAGAGGAAATTTCTAAGGATGTATTCTTAAGTCCCCGAACCATTGAAACCATCCGTCAGAACATGAAACAGAAAGTAGGCGCTAAAACCATAGCCGGACTAGTAATGTATGCTATGCGCAATAAGCTTCTTGACTAGACTAAAAGAATTGTATGACTTCCCCCTCGTTTAACATCAATAATAATTTCTTCAAGGGTAGTTATCAACATGCCTGGAAACAAATTATTCCAATGGGGTTAACGGAGGCTGAGGTGGACTTTATCCAGGATGTTGGTGAACTTGAAAAAGATAGTAAAGTATTGGACCTCATGTGCGGTTACGGAAGACACGCACTTGAACTAGCCAGAAGGGGGCAAAAAGTAACAGCCGTAGATAATTTACTGGAGTACACTGAAGAAATCAGGAACGTGGCATTGAAAGAGCAAATACCTGTTGAGGTATACCAGGATGATATTTTACATTATGCTGTCAAAGGAGAATATAACACTGCAATTTTAATGGGCAACAGTTTTGCTTTTTTCAAGCGAGTAGAAGCGGTTTCACTACTTCAGAAAGTAGCAGCTCACTTAAAAAAGGGCGGTGTTTTGATCATCAACTCCTGGATGATCGCAGAAATTGCTATGAAATACTTCCGGGAAAAGGATTGGCATTTTGCCGGAGATTACAAAGTTGTCCTTGATTATAGGTTTTGTTTTTACCCTACAAGGATAGAATCAGAACACACCATTATCTCTGGCAATGGTACGGTCGAAATCAAAAATGCTATAGATTATATTTATTCACTCGCTGAAATAGAAGATATGTTCCAGGTTGCCGGACTCCACACCAGGAACCTCTTTAGCACCCCCCGCAAAAGGATATTCAATTTTGGAGACAGCCGTATTTATATCGTGGCCGAGAAGACCTAGAGGCTAACTACCCCATTCCTTATTGCTACCATAGCCAGCCCAACACGGCTTTTTACATCCAGCTTTATGAACAGATGATCGCGCAATGCATCAACACTTCGGGGACTCAAATTCATTTTCTGTGCTATTTCTTTATAAGTTAAATCAGTACAGGCCAGTTTAAGAAAATTAATTTCAGTATCATCCAACATGGCATTTTTGAGCCGAAGGTTGTCCTTGGCATTGCTTCGGAATAAATTGGCTAACCTGCCCGCGGTTTGCGTGGAATAATAATAACCAGAAGTAATCACAGAATGAATAGCAAATTTTAGTTCTGATGGTTCTATATCTTTTCTCAAAAAGCCTTTTACCCCAGATTGTAGTAAACGTATTAACGTTAACTCGGAATCGTACATAGTCAACATCAAAACCTGTATTTTAGGATAATGATCCTTTAACCAGGTGGCCGTTTCAAATCCATCCATGCCAGGCATATTCAGGTCAAGCAGCACCACATCAGGAATCTGTTTTGTGGCAAGCTTTTCCAACATTTCTTTGCCGTTACCTGCCTGGAAAATGACGTTGCAGTCGTCAAAACTGTTGATGAGTGATGCCAATGCATTTCTTAACAATACATGGTCATCTACCATAGCTATACTAATTTTTTGCTCCATATTAATTATAGGGTACCGTTACCAGGATTTGTGTACCAATTTTGAATTTGCTTTCGATTAATATTTTTCCATTGAATAGTTTTGCCCTGGTTTTCATATTCGTTAATCCAGCAGTCATTTTGCCACGGTTATTCGAGATCTCCTGAGTTGAGAATCCGATTCCATTGTCTTTGATGAGTATATCCAAAACTGAATTGTTATAATCCAATTGCAACCACACTTTAGAAGCTTGGGCATGTTTTACAATATTGTTGAACGCTTCCTGAATAATCCTGAAAATGATCAGTTCCTTTTCACTGTCCATAAAAATAGGGTCTCCTTTTACTTCATAAAGTACTTCTAGACGCGCCATTTGCTCCATCCTCTCAATTTCATTTTGCACTGCATTCATCAGACCCACACTTCTGATTAGTTCTGTATTCATGCCTTTGGAGATATTGCTCAGGTCATTGATAGATTTACCCAATAGGTTTACAGAAGATTTCACCACCTGATTGGACCCCTCTGTATCTTTCCAATCCAATGTGTTCAAATTCAGCTTGGCCAGGGTAAGCGAAAGGCTGATATTATCATGTATCTCCCGGGAGATATCCAGTAAGGTTTGTTCCTGGATCTCCATCTGGGTTTGAAATAAGTTTTTTTCAAAATCATGCTTCATGGCATCCAGATTTTCCTGATAAGTAATTTGTTTTTTCTTATAAAAATAAAGTAGAGTGATTATCAAAATCGCCAATAAGAAAATTATTATCGTAGTGATAATGATGAACAATACTACCTGGTTATTACTTTCTTGCATAA
>JANLYU010000145.1:0-11549 GCA_031365785.1 Flavisolibacter sp.
GACAAACTGATTTTTATATTTTCCCTTAAAAACACTTTCCCTGTAGCCGAACCCGCAATCGTTGATGGTAAATTTTAGGATGGTACCCTCACTGATATGCACGGCCTCCAGTTCAAGAAAAATATCTTTCACCTCTACACCGTATGCCCCAATATTCTGCATAGGTGATGCTCCTACCTGACCGGGAATCAGGGAAAGGTTTTCCATTCCCGCATATTGATGATCCACACAAAACTGCACCAGTTGATGCCAGTTTTCTCCAGCCCCCGCAGTGATGTAAGCAGCATCTGCATCTTGTGTTACCTGGATACCGCGGATTTCATTTTTGATCACCAAACCGTCTACATTTTTTGTCAACAGGATATTACTTCCACCACCCAGCACCAGAGGAGCTTTATTTTTTTGAGATCTCGCAGATAAAATTTCCAGCAGTTCTTCCTCAGAGCGGAAAGTTGCAAAATGACGGGCCATGGCTTCGATACCAAAAGTATTGTAAGGTTGCAGCGATATATTTTCCTGTATTACCATAGGTTTCGATTAATTAGCATCCACATCCGGGATCACCACCACCCTTTTGAATCTTTTGTTGTCATGAAGCATGACAATGGCCTTCAAAAGGTCGGTCTTACATTTTGCAATCAGCTGGCTGTCGCGTGGGAGTTTCACCAACAATTCCATGAGGAATTGATTCCGGACGCGGTTCACTACCGGTTCTGCGGGACCTACAAAGTATTTTCCGTAAGCTGTGTGGAGCAATTGGGCAAAGGCATGTGCAGCTTCATACACCACATCCCTTTCCTTATCCCGGAAATGCATATTGATGATCCTTGAGAAAGGCGGATAGAAAAATTGCTTCCTCTTTTCAATTTCCTCATCATACATACCCCGGAAATCATGACGTGCTACCAATTGCAATACCGGATGTGTAGGGTTCATGGTCTGGATCATTACTTTGCCCTTGCCGTCCATTCTTCCTGAGCGACCACTCACCTGTTCCATCAATTGAAAGGCGCGTTCATTTACACGGAAATCCGCGAAGTGTAACAGTCCATCCGCATCCAAAATTCCAACCAGGTCAACATGATCGAAGTCCAGCCCCTTTACTACCATTTGTGTTCCCACCAGCACGTCAATCTTCCGTTGCTCAAACTGCTGGATCAGCACATCATGCGCGTTCTTATTGCGAACCGTATCAAAATCCATTCTGCCGATCTTTATTTCAGGCAATGCTGCATCCAGCACTTCTTCTATTTTTTCTGTTCCAAAATTTCGTTGTACCAGTTTATCGCTGCCACATGCCTGGCAGGTCAGTGATGGCGGATACACATTGCCACAGTAATGGCATTTAAGCTTGTTGGAGAATTTGTGATATGTCAGGGATACATCACAATTTTTACATTGCGCGATCCATCCACACACCATGCAAATCTGGTAAGGCGCATATCCCCTGCGATTCTGAAAAAGTATCACCTGTTTGTTCCTGGCCACCGTGGTGCGGATTTCCTCCAGCAAGGCAGGAGACAACATAATTTTTTCTCCCGGCTGGTGTGCTACGGTACGGTTGTCAATCATTTCTATCACAGGCAACTGTACATCGCGGAACCGTTCCAACAATTCCACGAAACCAAACTTTTCATTTCGGGCATTGTAGTAAGTTTCAAGGGACGGGGTTGCACTTCCTAAAACCACTTTTGCATGGATAAGTGAAGCCATGAAGATGGCTGCATCACGGCCGTTGTAGCGTGGTGCCGGGTCCTGTTGTTTGTACGAAGTATCATGTTCTTCATCGCAAATGATAAGTCCCAGGTCCATGAAGGGAAGAAAAAGCGAGGAACGCGCACCCAGTACAATTTTCAGCTCACCGCTTTTTACCTTGTTCCAGATCTCCACCCTTTCATTCTGGCTGAACTTGGAATGATATATACCAATATAACCACCAAAATGTTTTTGAAGCCGGCGGATGATCTGTGAGGTCAGCGCAATTTCAGGCAGCATGTAGAGCACCTGTTTGCCTTCTCTTATGTATTGTTCAATGAGCTTAATGTATAAATGAGTTTTACCACTGGAGGTAATGCCATGAATGAGGCATACTTGCTTTTCTTTAAGAAATCTTTCCAATTGATTATACGCTACCTTCTGCGCTGGAGTCAGTTCAAAATCAACTATCACATCCTTGGGTGCGTATACCAGGCGGTCAACACTTCGCTTTTCCACGCGCAGTATTTTTTTTTCAATGAGTGCTTTTAATTGCGCATCCGATGCACCGGATTTTTTCAGCAGGTCAGTTTTGGTAACCTCACCCTGAGTTTTGATGAGATGAAGGTAGCTTAACAGTAACTCCATTTGTTTGGGTGCCCTGCTCCAGTTATTCAACAATTCAGAAAGCCGGTCTTCATGATCGTATTCATGTTCCAGGAGAATGAAAGTTTCTTTTTTTGAATGAAATGTTTGCTTTAACGATTCCCATACAAAACAAACCTTCTTCCCGATCAGGCGATTCACAATAGGATATACATGGGTCACGTCCAGAATTTGCTGTACCTCTGTTAAACGCAATTCATGCTTCATCAGTAAAGCTTCCGCCAACATATATTCTTCATTATCGAGTGATGAAAAATCATCTCCAAATTCTTCGTTGAATACGAGAATGGTTTCACTCGACAATTTAAAATGGGCAGGAAGAGCAGCAGCCATTACTTCTCCTTCTGTACACATATAATAAGACGCCATCCATTCCCAGAATTGCAGTTGATAGGGTTGTACCACCGGTTCAGGATCGAGCAGGTTGAGGAGGTCTTTGGCATCAAAAGAAGGCTGATCGGGATGGATCCTTTTCACCACGCCGGCATATTTTTTATTTTTGCCGAGGTTCACTTCCACCCGGCATCCTACAATGATCTGGTTGATCATGCTTTCGGGAATGTGCCACGTATAATTTTTCGGAAGGGCAAGGGGTATGACAACTTCGGCAAACATGGGAGGCATAAAATTAATTGAAGCGGGGGAAGGTTATGAATATAAATTTATAAGTCATCCTTCCGATCAGGTTCACTTCTCCCCCTCATTATTCACGATCCATGTCGCCCCGTATTCGACCAATGCTTTTTCCATTTGAGCATAAACCTTTTCTTTTAGTGCAGCAACGTCACGAAGCTGCAGTCCATCCACATTGATTTCCGGTAGAAACAAGGCCTTGCTTTTGCCAGGATTCATTGAAAAAACGCTGTGGTGATTCATACGGTCATAAGAGTTCAGCAAAACAACAGGCTTGATGGGTGTTTTGGTTTCAACAGCAAGCCGGAATGCCCCATCGTAAAAATCCTTTAGTGGTTTTTGCGTGGTATTGAAGGTGCCCTCCGGGAAAACCAACACAGAAATGCCATGATGCAAAACACCCATCAGCTGGTGAACGCTTTTAGCCCTGTTCGCAGCCGTACTTCTGTCTACTGTAACAATCACGTTTTTATAAATAAAGCCGAAGATGGGAATTTTTGAAATTTCAACTTTACCCAATGGTCTGACTGGATGACGGAATGTTTTTGGGATCATTGCCGAATCGAAATAAGAAATATGGTTGGAAACAAAAATATAAGAAGCGCCTTTCCTTGGTTTTTCCAGATAAATATTTTTATGGAAGATCAACACCATCGGAAACCATATGTCTGCCCATACCATACAACCATAGTAAATCAGGTTGCCGCCCCGGATTTTTCCAAGTGGCAGCACCATCAGTGACCAGATGAAAACAGGGATCATGAGCAACAAGAAAACTAGCAGGGCATAGGTAACATAAATCCAGTGTAGAATCTTCTTCAGAATACGCATGCTAGTGTTTGTTTTCATCCCCGGGACAATGGCATTCAAAGTCTTCTTTCAGGTTGTAACACGTGATGATCTTTGTCTCCTGGCTGCACTGCGCCAGGATCACACGAATGCTTTCACCATGGTTGGTGCTGCCTTGCAGCGCGAAGGTGGGACAAGGATGGTCGTCCTGTTGAGATTTATTCAAATTAATGATCCCATTTTCCAATATTTCATTGATGTCTTCCCTGCTGATGTGACGGCAATCCATCCGGCATAGCGCATGCCTGGTATAATAAAGGTGGTAAGGGTGCCTGTTCAATAACTCCTGTCTCGCTGGTTCATGCCATCTTTTATATAGGAAAATGAATAAAAGGCCCAGCACGATAAAAAGTGTAAAAGTGGCCTTGCCCTGTTTCATATCCATAAAGATATTGTCCAAGAAATAAAGACCATAAAATACATGATGGTGGCAAAATGTAGGGCTGTTGAGATAATAAAATTTTAACGCCATGGTGCCACCGTTCATACTGTATCCTTCAGGCAACTAACGTGTTTTCAGTACCTTTGCAAAACATGGACAAACAGCGCACTGTTGCCTTTCACACCCTCGGTTGTAAGCTCAATTTTTCAGAAACTTCCACTCTTTCCAGGCAACTGAAAGCAGAAGGATTTTCGAAAAAAGATTTTACTGACGTGGCCGATGTGTATGTGATCAATACCTGTTCGGTTACTGAAAATGCCGACAGGGAGTGCAGGCAATTGGTAAGAAGGATTCAAAGGAAATCACCGGAAAGCCTGGTGGTGATTACAGGTTGCTATGCGCAACTGAAACCAAAAGAAATTGCTTCGATTCCGGGAGTGGACCTGGTGCTGGGCGCTGCAGAGAAATTTAACCTCGCGCTTCACTTAAAAGAATTAAGTAAAGGAGATTCTGCAAGAATCAGTAGTTGCGATATTGATGACGTCAGTGGTTTTCATGCTTCTTATTCTTTGAGCGACCGCACCCGTACTTTTTTGAAAGTGCAGGATGGCTGTGATTATACCTGTTCTTTTTGCACTATCCCGATGGCTCGTGGGAAAAGCAGAAGCGACAGTATTGCAAATACCGTTCTTCAGGTCAAAGAACTGGCTCAAAAAGGGGTAAAGGAAATTGTGCTCACTGGTGTTAACCTTGGGGATTTTGGTAAAGGTGAAAAGGATAAGGATGATCGCAGAGAAAATTTTTATGACCTGGTAGTTGCATTGGAAGGCGTGGAAGGAATTGAGCGGTATCGCATTTCTTCCATAGAACCCAATTTACTCACAGCGGATATTATTGAACGGGTGGCCAGGAGTGAAAAGTTCATGCCCCATTTTCATATCCCGCTGCAAAGTGGCAGCAATGAAATTCTGGGTAAGATGCGTCGACGGTATAAAAAGGAATTGTATGCAGAGAAGGTGGAACTGATTAAGAAACTCATGCCTCATTGTTCTATCGGTGTAGACGTGATTGTGGGTTTTCCGGGGGAAACAGACAATCATTTTCAGGAAACCTTTGATTTTTTAAATAACACTGACATTACCTACCTCCATGTTTTTACGTATTCGGAAAGGTCAGGCACCACCGCACTGGATATCAAACCAGTGGTCCCCATACCTGTGAGACATTCCCGTAACAAACAACTGCGGCAGTTGAGTTTTAAAAAACAGCAGCAGTTCACCGAGCAGCAGAAGGGTCATACACGCAAGGTGTTGTTTGAAAGCGGTGAACCGACCAGCATGATGGAAGGTTATACGGATAATTATATCCGTGTATCCACTCCTTACCGGAAGGAATGGGCCAACCAGATTATTGATTGGACGATTTCATAAATATAAAATGAACAAATACCTGGTAACGGTAACATTTGAATGGAATGAGGAAACGATGAAGATCATTCCCCAGCACAGGGATTACATCAATTCACTGATTGATGAACAAGTGATCGAGCATTATGCGGTGAGCATGGAGATACAAACAGTATGGATTACCATCAATGCCAAAAACAAGACGGATGTAAAGAAGATCCTATCCCGTTCACCCTTCCATAAATTCTGGAAACTTCATATTCATGAATTGATCATCTGGGACGGGCAAAACTACCGGTTGCCGGTGGTGCAGCTGAATTGAGTAAATTATTTTTTAGGTAGGCCCCCAGCCCTTATTTTTGCCCTCCTTAAGAAAAAGGGAGTTTATACGCCTAAGGCGGATCTCCTCTGCCGCAGGCTGATGGTTCAGAGAATAAAGTTTTTAAATAGGGAGTTTATCCGCCTAAGGCGGATGGTTCAGAAGAATGAGGTTTGAAAATATAGGGAGTTTAGCTCAGCTGGTTCAGAGCATCTGCCTTACAAGCAGAGGGTCGGCGGTTCGAACCCGTCAACTCCCACAAAGCCTGGTGATTTCACCGGGTTTTTTATTTCTATTTTGATTTGGATTAACCTGCCTTATACTTATGGATTAGATAATGGTTATTACTTATATGAATTTTGGTTAGAGGCTATTACATTTACCCTCCATGAAAAACTTTACTACCGGCCTGCTGCACAACAATCATCATTTGGAATTATCCTTCCATTCAATACCATCTATTTCAGGGGCGCATTTTTTTGTTACAGCTATTACTCAATATGAAGACACCATATCCTTCAATATGAAAATGGATATGCATGGCGACTGGACTGTAGTGTCACCTGTTCCTGTTTGGATCAAGCTGCTGGAACTCCAGTTCAACCAGTTATTAAAAGAACAGTCGAAGTATAAAATGAACTTCAACTAGTCTTTATTAATCTTTATTTTTCCAATAATAATTCATGACTCGAACAAAGTCACTTTATTCAATATCATGAATGTTATGGCATTACACTGAGCACAGTATCACTAACTGTAGACCTGGATCATAGCCAAAAGCTTTCTGTTATGAAATACTCTACATTGTTTAGTAATTGCCTATTAAAATAGATTTATCATTCAACAGTTTGAAGGTTGATGAAGTTAAATGTAAATCGTTACGAGATAGTCATCCATGTTTTCTTCATGACCATCATTACTTCCACCTCACTGATTCGCTTCAATTGCCCGTGGTGCAGATTTTGCATGCTGTGCAGGATCAATTTTACAATGCAAGATGAATGATACCAAGGCACAACTACATGACAAACCCCTTATTTCAAAAAATTTCGATCGCTTTTTCCAGAAAATTCAGGTTGCCTTTGCCTTTGTTTTTCGATTTTTCAAAGAGGTTTTCATCCCTCCCTACCATTTCAAAGAAGTCATCAGGCAGTGCTACGATGTAGGCTACCGCTCACTTCCATTGATCTCATTAACAGGCTTTATTACCGGACTGGTGTTCACCAAGCAGTCCCGGCCGTCGCTTTCTGATTTTGGTGCAGCCTCCTGGCTTCCTTCACTGGTTTCCATTGCCATTATGCGGGCCTTAGCACCTTTGGTTACCGCCTTGATCAGTGCCGGCAAGGTGGGGTCAAATATTGGTGCAGAACTGGGATCTATGAAAGTAACGGAACAGATCGATGCTATGGAAGTTTCTGCCATCAACCCTTTTAAATTCCTGGTAGTGACCCGTGTTCTGGCTACCACGCTCATGTTACCACTCTTGATGTTTTATACCGCTTTTGTGGCTATGATGGGTTCATTCCTGGATGTTCATGCCAACGAACAAACCAGTTTTGTTACTTTTTTTGAGAATGCATTTTCTACCATCACTTTCCTCGACTTTTTTACTTCACTAGTAAAAGCTCTTTCCTTCGGTTTCACCATTGGAATTGTCAGTTCTTATAAAGGTTTCAATGCCAAACAGGGAACTATGGGGGTGGGTCTGGCAGCCAATGCATCGGTAGTAGTATCAATGTTCCTCATATTCATAGAAGAAATCATTATCGTTCAAATCTCTGGTTATATAAGAGGCTAACAGCATGGAAAATAAACCTATACAGCCAGAAGATAGTCATTCAAAAGTGATCTCCATCAAAGGTCTTTATAAGTCTTTTGGAGAAAACCATGTACTGAGGGGCGTGGACCTGGAACTGGTCAAGGGAGAAAATGTGGTGGTACTCGGAAGGTCCGGTACCGGAAAATCAGTGCTGATAAAAATCATTGCTGGTCTGCTCAAGCCCGACGCCGGGGAAGTGAATGTTTTAGGCAGAGAGGTGGCCCACCTTAATGATAAGGAATTAAGAGCCCTGCGATTGCAATTAGGGTTTTCATTCCAAAGCAGTGCTCTTTACGACAGTATGACGGTTCGGGAAAATTTGGAATTCCCATTGGTGCAGAATTCTAAAAACTTATCACGGGCAGATGTTGCCAAAGAAGTCGAATCTGTTTTGGAAGCTGTAGGACTTTCACAAACGATCAACCAGATGCCTTCGGAATTATCAGGTGGACAAAGAAAGCGGATCGGCATCGCCAGAACATTGATTTTAAAACCAGAGATCATGTTATATGATGAACCTACTGCTGGCCTCGACCCTATTACGTGTATTGAAATTAATAACCTGATTCTTGAAGTGCAGGAAAAATACCACACCAGTTCCATCATCATCACTCATGACCTGACATGCGCCAAAAGCACCGGGAACCAGGTAGCCATCATGCTCGACGGAAAATTTGTACGGCAGGGAAGTTTCGAGGAAGTGTTCTCTACAGATGATGAGCGGATAAAAAGTTTTTTTGATTACAACTTTATACAGCAATAAATGAAAATGAATAATAACAGAAAAGCAGTGACCGTTGGAATATTTATTTTCCTGGGGCTGGCCATATTTATAGTAGGAGTGCTCACACTGGGCGGACAAAAAAAGACATTTGAAAAAAAGTTCCTGGTAAAAGCGGTTTTTACTGATGTGGGAGGACTCCAGTCAGGCAACAATGTATGGTTCTCAGGTGTAAAGGTGGGAACTATTAAAAAGATAAGCATTACCGGAAATTCCCACGTGGAAGTTCTCATGTCTATTGAAAACAAAGTGAAGAACTTCATTAAAAAAGATGCCAAGGCCAAGATCAGTTCGGAAGGTTTTATTGGAAATAAAATCATCGTTATTTATGGTGGCGGCATGCAGACGCCTGAAGTAGAAGAAAACGATGTGCTGGGAGTGGAAAAAGGATTGAATACAGATGAAATCATGGCTACTTTCCAGGAAAATAATAAAAATTTGCTCGATATCACCGGTAACTTCAAACTCATTACCAAACGAATTGAATCAGGTCAGGGAACAGTTGGAAAATTGCTGAAAGATGAAAGTCTGGTAAATAATTTAGAGGCAGCAGTGAGTCAATTGAGGGTGGCTTCCTCGCATGCGCAACAGCTAACTACTTCTTTATCCAATTACGCAGCCAAACTTCAGTCCAAAGGATCGCTGACCAATGACCTCGTTACCGATACAGTCATTTTCAGTCAGCTCAGGTCCACGGTCTTACAGTTACAGCAGGTTTCCAGGAAAGCCAATGCCATTACAGATAACTTCAATGCAACCAGTGTCAATATCAAAGAAGTAAGTACTCGCCTGAACAACACCCAGTCGCCTGTAGGAGTTTTATTGAATGATGAGGAAGCAGGTAAAAATCTCAAAGCCACACTGGCGCACCTTCAAACGGGTACTCAAAAATTGGATGAGGATTTGGAAGCGCTTCAACACAATTTTCTATTGAAGGGTTTTTTTAAAAAGAAGAAAAAAGAAAAGGAAAAACAGGAAACTCCTAAATAAAGTAATGCTGAATATAAGGGTAGCATAGTTTAATAACTCAGGCACTTTCATTGTCGCTTAAGGTATCGCCCAATCCATGCTCCGACGCGTACACAAATTCCGGAAGGTCATCCTGTCTAACAATTTTCCAGCCATTCCGCTTGTTCCGCATAATGAATACGGTGCTTTTACCCTCCTGAAGGATACTTACATTATAAACGATTTCACCAAATAAAGGGGATCTGTAAAAAGTATAATTAACGCCATTAATTTTTTTATCAAATACCTTTTGCATCACACTTTTTTAAGGAAAGGATAGTTGGCTGGGAGTACGACCGATCAACAAAAGCAATAAGTAAAATACATCACCTGCTTTTTTCATGTGTGACTGTGGTATTAACCAGACTTGGCATGGTACAATTCTGTAACGAAAATGGCATCTGAAAGTTCATCTTCCAAAGCCTTGATCCATGCGGGAACCAGTGGCTTGTTCATGATCTCCCATCCATTTTCCCATTTCTTCATACTAAAAGTAAAATGAGCAAAGTATTTATCTACAACGGAAACAAAATAAGTATAGCCTCCCTCCGCGGATATCTTTGTAAAATTAAAATTCAGAAGCTCCTCGTTAACCGGTAACGCCTTATTGAAGTTTTCCACCCTTCAAAGATTTAATATTAATTTGAATAATCAAGGAGTGAATCTACGAAGTAAATCCGACAGCCCTTCATGCACAAGTGCGTCCAGTCCAAACCGGTCCTGGCAATGCAATTACATATTTCCAATAAATTTTCAGATAAGAACCCGTAAATGGGACAAAAGAACCCAACTGCCGAATTTGAGAGAGCGCCAAAAAGTTACAAAATGATGACTACTGCTATCTTTTGAAAGTAAACACGTGCAGTTTTTGAAGTACCATTTCAAAATTCCATTGAAATTCTTCTTCCACTTTCTTTTGATCCCTTGCCTGGGTTTTTCTCCAAGTGTGATGGTATGTTTTTAAATTCCTCGTCACTGTAACCAGGAAAAAGAGGGTTTGTAAAATAAGGATCAGTGGCAGAATAATAATGCTGCAAACTAAGTAAATAAGGGCTCCGGTAAAGTCTAAAAAATCGTTCATGGGTCCAATTGGTGAATGGTCTTTCACGATCAAATTGACATCAGAACATGGAATTTTTGGAGCTTTCGAAGGGATAGGAAGTAAGCTGAAGACAGGCAAGTGTAAGATTCCGCTGCTTCGGTGTGGCAATATACCTAAATGTGATCATTTATGAAAGTGATCCATGTATTTTAAAGTTAATTTCTTTCGGATGGATCATGAAGTTGCTTTTTGATGGGCCAAATCGCAAACCCGTTTTTTAAAATATATAGATTCTACCCCTGCAAGGGTTTAAGACCTGATATGCTATTTTTTTTGCCATCAGTTACGGTTTTTTTTACAGGTTATATAACTTTGCAATGATGAAAAGTGGATCTATAACAAAGGAACAGCAACATTCAGACGTGCTGGAAGACGTGATAGATCCATTTATTCTTATCGTTTGGAATGATGAGGTCAATACTTTCGAATGGGTCATTGAAACTCTGATGGAAGTTTGTCAACATTCTTACGAGCAGGCCGAGCAATGTGCTTATATTATCCATTATAAAGGAAAGTATGCAGTAAAACAGGGAATCTATGAGGATCTTAAGCCCCAGTGCGATGCCATCACTGAAAGAGGCATTGGTGCCACACTGGAATTGGTGGCCGTATAGTAGATCAGAAAATAAGTCCTTATTTCAATGAATCTTTAGAGTAAGCCTCAATCAACCATTGATGGAATGACCAAAATCTTGTTTCCATTGACAGTTCCTCTCTTTTGAAGGACTGGTCCCTTCAAAATCTCGTTCCTAAATAATGAGGCAATACGGCCCTCCAGGTATTCCAGTCGTGCGGCCATTCCGATCCCCATATATCCAGTTCATAATTGATTCCCTTGTTATAAAGCAGGCTGGCAAAACTCCGGCTGGCGTTAGGATCTTCATAGGAA
>JANLYU010000167.1:0-14583 GCA_031365785.1 Flavisolibacter sp.
ATTATTGAGGAAGGAAAAAAACTGGCAGCCATCCATAAGAATATCGTAGTCAAAGTACCGATGGTAAAAGACGGTGTGAAGGCCATTAAATGGTTTGCTGATAATGGTATCAGAACAAATTGTACCCTCATCTTTTCCGCCGGTCAGGCTATTTTAGCGGCAAAAGCAGGAGCTTCCTATGTTTCACCTTTTATTGGAAGGATAGATGATAGTGGATGGGATGGGATGTTATTGATCCAGCAAATATCACAGATATTCAGTATACAGGGAGACAAGTGTGAGATCCTGGCAGCCTCCATTAGAAACGCCAATCACATTATCAGGGCGGCGGAGCTTGGTGCTGATGTATGTACCTGCCCATTGGAGTCTATTTTAGGATTATTGAAGCACCCGCTTACGGATATCGGCCTGGCTAAATTCCTGGAAGACGCGAAGAAAATGTAACCTTCTAGCCTTTTGATTTTTTGCCCTTTTGACGGAGTTCATCAAGCACTTCTTCATTGGTTTTAAGGTATTCCGTAAACCCCCTTTTCCGTATATAAATCACGGTTTCTTTCCAGACAGAGGGTTTATTTTTCAAAATGACTTTAACCTTTGCTTTTTCCCCTTTGAAGCTGCTGTCGATAAAAAGGTCATTTCCTTTAAAAAAACCAGCATCAGAAAGAAATAA
The DNA here is from genome assembly GCA_031365785.1 of Flavisolibacter sp. GTDB lineage: Bacteria > Bacteroidota > Bacteroidia > Chitinophagales > Chitinophagaceae > Flavisolibacter. Next base: position 671 of record JANLYU010000167.1, read on the forward strand.
AACCTGGGTAGAATCCAGGGGAGTCCAGGTGCCATCATTCATTTTTCCATCTACGTTGATGTAATTAAAAAACCCCTTTTTTAAGCTGTCAGTATATAAATGGAAATAAATGCTGTCCACTTTTTGGGAAGCAGCCATTTTGGTAAGGGAAAGGAAGCCGATCAGTGTAAAAATTTTCAGCATTTCATCATTTGATCAAAGGTCACTTTTCAGACGTTAAAAATCATTTAATGGTTGTCGGCTTAACACAAATTTCTGTATTGCTTTTATTGTTATCTTCAAAATGATATCTCCCTCCATCACACCTAAAACTACATGCATGAGAAAAATTTCCATCCTTTTGCTGGCCTTGTTTTTTTTCGGCTGCCAGAAGAAAGATCAGACCCCTACAGCTTCTCTTTCTACGATCACGCAAAGAAAATGTGCTACAGACGAAGTCTTGAAAGCACAATTAGCCGCTGATCCCTCATTAGCTGACCGGATGAATCAGATTGAATCATTTACCAGGAAGTTCATCAACAGCAGTGAAGCTTTACGGCTTGGTGCTAATGGCCAGATTATTATTCCGGTTGTGGTTCATGTATTGTATAATGCATCTGCAGAAAATATTTCCGATGCACAGATTCTAAGCCAGGTAGATGTACTGAATGAAGATTTCAATTTGCAAAACAGAGATAATACACTAGTGCCTTCATTGTTTTCCAGTGTCAAGGCCAATGTGGGTGTGAAGTTCGAGTTAGCCAGTACCATCAGGAAAAAAACAACAAAGAAAAGCTGGGGAACTAATGATGCAATGAAATTTAATAATCGGGGAGGTGATAATGTTGTTGACCCTGCACATAATTTGAATATATGGGTGTGTAACCTGGGTGGAGGCTTATTGGGGTATGCTCAATTTCCGGGTGGGGCCCCTTCCACAGATGGGGTAGTTATTTTATTCAAAGCATTTGGTAGAACGGGTACACTAATTACTCCGTACGATAAAGGAAGAACAACAACTCACGAAGTGGGCCATTGGGTAAACCTTCGTCATATCTGGGGCGACGCTACCTGTGGTGATGATTTTGTAGGAGATACTCCCAAACACACCACCGCCAACTATGGTTGTCCTGCTTTTCCGCATTATAATACCTGTGGCGACAATGCAGTGGAAATGACTATGAACTACATGGATTATACGGATGACCCCTGTATGTACATGTTCAGCAACGGACAAAAGAGCCGCATGCTGGCAGTATTTGCAGCCGGTGGCCCCCGGGCAGCCATAGCACAATGATAACAGGAGCCTCCTGGAATCGGGTGTTCATTCAATTTTGATGTTGAAGTAGAGTATCCTTACAGTCATTAAGAAGTTCTGATTTGTCAAATTCTTTTGGTAAAACCAGAATGGAACCTAGTTTTGCATTTCTATGTTTAATTGCCCTTTACATACACCACATCATTTACTTGCCTTAAGGTAAGCCGCTGATGTATGTAACATTGATATTAGGCTTACCATCAGGTAGGCCTTTTTTTATCGGAAACATGGAAGAAATGAAATAGGTTCTTTACCGCACCTCAATCATAGGACACCGTGTGGCTGAGTAATTTTTAAAAATAATTATGACATTAAAAGTTGCGATACAGAAATCCGGGAGGCTTCATGATGAAAGCATCAAACTGCTCAATGATTGTGGGATTGCGGTAAAGAATGGGCACAACCAGCTGAAAAGTGTGGCAGAAAACTTTCCATTGGAAGTGTATTTCCTAAGGGATGATGATATTCCCCAATATGTGGAGGATAATGTTGCCAACATTGGAATTGTTGGATTAAATGTTTTAATGGAAAAACAAAAAGACGTCCAAATGGAGGAACAGCTGGGGTTTGGAAGCTGCCGCCTATCCATCGCTGTCCAAAAAAGTGTGGTGTACCAGGGGCTGGATTACCTGCAGCACAAAAAAATAGCAACCAGTTATCCAAAACTTACTAAAAAATTTTTAGAAGAAAACGGGATTAATGCTGAGATCCATGAGATCAGCGGTTCTGTGGAATTAGCTCCGGGGATTGGATTGGCAGATGCGATCTGTGATCTTGTATCCAGCGGATCCACCTTGTTCATGAATGGTTTAATTGAAGTCCACACTTTACTTCAAAGCCAGGCGGTTTTAGTAAGATCAAAACACTTACCATCTGGTCTGATGGAAATTGTTGAGCAATTACTCTTCCGCATCAGGGCTGTAAAAAAAGCAAAGAAAAATAAATATATTTTATTGAATGCGCCCAATGACAGACTGGAACGGATTATCGCCCTGTTGCCAGGCATGAAAAGTCCCACAGTAGTTCCCCTGGCAACTCCGGGCTGGAGTTCTGTTCACAGTGTGCTCAATGAAGATGAATTCTGGATCAAAATAGAAGCCTTGAAAAATGCAGGCGCACAGGGCATCCTGGTGGTCCCCATTGAAAAAATGATCATGTAGTGAACCTGTCAGGGCCCGTAGGTGTTCAATGAATCGCAAGTAAGAAAGGTTAGAATTTATGAAAATTATCAGTCTGCCTGCAAGAGATCAGTGGAAAACATACCTGAAAAGGCCAATTGAAGATCAGAGCCATATCCTTTCAACTGCAAAGGACATCCTGGAAGAAGTAAGGATGCAGGGAGATGATGCGCTCCGTTCATTAGCCAGGAAGTTCCATGAACCCGTGCTCCAGGATTTGATGGTTTCTTCAGAGGAAATCAGGCAGGGAGAAAGGGAGGTGACTGACCACCTGAAACAATCCATTCAGACTGCCTATAAAAATATAAAAGCGTTTCATGAAAAACAGGTAACACCCATTGAAGTCATTGAAACCATGCCGGGAATTACCTGCTGGCGAAAAAGTGTGGGTATTGAAAAGGTAGGTTTGTATATCCCAGGAGGTACTGCTCCCTTATTTTCTACGGTCCTTATGCTGGGTATACCGGCAAAGATCGCTGGATGCAGGGAAGTGATTATGTGTACTCCTCCAATGAAAGATGGCAGGGTTCATCCGGCCATATTATATGCAGCAAAGCTGGTGGGCATAACTACCATTATAAAAGCAGGAGGGGCGCAGGCCATTGCTGCCATGGCATTCGGAACAGCTTCTGTTCCTGTTGTTCATAAAATATTTGGTCCAGGTAACGCCTATGTAACGGCTGCAAAACAATTGGTTCAGATGCAGGGTGTAGCCATTGATATGCCGGCTGGCCCAAGTGAAGTATGTGTGCTGGCTGATGAAACTTCCCATGCGGGATATATCGCCGCTGATCTATTATCGCAGGCAGAACATGGGGCAGACAGCCAGGTAATGCTGGTAAGCTGTGATGCCGATTTAGTTCAGCAAGTAATGGTATCGCTGGAGCAACAACTGGCTGCTTTGCCAAGGAAAGACCTGGCAAGAAAAGCGTTGGATAACAGCCGTGCGTTCATCGTCAGTAACAGGGAGGAAGCGATCGACCTTGTGAATGCCTATGCTCCCGAACACCTGGTGATCTGCTGTAGCAATGCCTTGCAGGTGGCAGATCAGATCATCAATGCTGGTTCTGTTTTTATAGGAAAATTCACTCCCGAGAGTGTGGGCGATTATGCCAGCGGCACCAACCATACGCTTCCTACGAATGGATTTTCGAGGGCATACAGTGGGGTGAGTGTTGACAGTTTTGTAAAAAAGATCACTTTTCAGCAATTGTCTGAAGAAGGCCTGAACAATATTGCGCCCACAGTCATGTCAATGGCGGAAGCGGAAGGCATGGTAGCTCACAGCAATGCAGTAAGGATACGTCTGGAAAGTAAATGATAGTCACTTAAAAGTTAATATGCATTTTGACCTCAACAGTTTGATCAGGGAAAATATAAGGCAGTTAAAACCTTATTCTTCTGCCCGGAGTGAATTCAGTGGCGAGGCCAGCATTTTCCTGGATGCCAACGAAAACAGCTATGGTTCACCGTTAGCCAAATGGTATAACCGGTATCCTGATCCGATGCAATGGGAACTCAAAAAAAAGATCAGCGCTATTAAAAAGGTCCCACCAGAAAGCATATTGCTGGGCAATGGAAGTGATGAATGCATCGACCTGCTGATAAGGGCTTTTTGTGATCCGAAAAAAGATAACCTGATCATATGCCCTCCTACTTATGGAATGTATGAAGTGTATGCGCATATCAATGATGTGGCCATCAGGGAAGTTCCCCTCAACACTTCCTTCCAGTTGGATCTAGAAGGAATAGAAAATGCCATCACGCCCGATACCAAACTCATATTTTTATGTTCTCCCAATAATCCTTCCGGAAACAGTTTGCATAGAGAGGATATGGAAATAGTGCTGAATAATTTTAGTGGTATTGTGGTCGTAGATGAAGCCTATATCAATTTCAGCCGTCAAAGGTCTTTACTGGCAGAATTGTTGGATTACCCCAACCTTGTGGTGATGCAAACTTTTTCCAAAGCATGGGGACTGGCAGCCCTCCGGCTGGGCATGAATTTCAGTTCCACGGAACTCATCGAAATTTTAAATAAGATTAAACCACCTTACAATATCGGCAGTGCTGCGCAGGAGTTGGCACTGCAGGCGCTTGATCAACTGGAAACCGTCAACGAAATGACCAGGGAGATCGTGAAAGAGAGAGGTTCGCTGGCCAGGGAATTGGAAGGAGTACCATTTGTTGAAGAAGTGTATCCATCAGACGCTAACTTCCTTTTGGTAAAAATGGCTCATGCCAATTCCGTCTATCATTATTTGAAACAACAGGGCATCATTGTCCGGAACAGGAGTCAGGTATTGTTGTGTTCAGACTGTCTCCGTATTACTGTGGGTACCTCTGAACAAAACAAGCAGCTACTCAAAGTTTTGAATGCCTATAATCATTCAGTATGAAAAATGAATCCTCTAAAGACAAAGTTAGAAAAGTACTTTTTATTGACCGGGACGGAACGCTGATTCAGGAATTTCCTCCAACTTACCAGATAGATTCTTTCAACAAACTGATCTTCTATCCGCATGTATTCAAATACATGACAAGGATTGCAGAGGAAATGGACTATGTGTTGGTTTTGGTGAGCAACCAGGATGGAATGGGAACAGAAAAATTTCCTGCAGATCAATTCTGGCCGGTTCACAACCTGGTGATGAGTTCATTTGCCAATGAAGGGGTGGTATTCGAAAAGGAACTGATTGATCCAAGCACACCTGAGGAACATTCTCCCAACCGTAAGCCGGGAATCGGGATGTTTGGTGATTATATCAACAATCCGTTATACGACATTCCCAATTCATTTGTGATCGGCGACAGGATAACGGATGTACAGCTGGCCGTTAACCTGGGATGTAAGGCCATCTGGTTGAAAAATAATCCCGCATTAGGTAAAAAGGAAACGGAATCTACACTGGAAGAATTGGAAAAATCAGTATCCCTGGAAACACAAAGCTGGAAAGACGTGTATGAGTTCCTAAGGAAGGGGCAAAGAACCGTTACCCATTCAAGGGGCACCGCGGAAACCCAAATTGATATGGTAGTGAACCTGGATGGAAGTGGTCAATCAGATATCCATACAGGACTGGGCTTTTTTGATCATATGCTGGAACAGATCTCCCGACATGGACAGCTGGACCTTACCGTTCATACAAAAGGTGATTTGCATATAGATGAACACCACACAATAGAAGATACAGCGCTGGCGCTGGGGGCTGCCTTCAGTAAGGCATTGGGAGACAAGATGGGTATTGAGCGCTATGGATTTGCCCTGCCCATGGATGAAGCGGAAGCAAAAGTTCTGATTGATTTCGGTGGCAGGCCATGGATCGTGTGGAATGCGGAGTTCAGCAGAGAAAGGGTAGGAGATGTACCTACAGAAATGTTCTTTCATTTTTTTAAATCTTTTTCAGATGCTGCACGATGTAATTTGAATATAGAATGCAGGGGAGAAAATGAACACCATAAAATTGAAGCCATCTTTAAAGCGTTTGCCAGAGCTATCAGGATGGCTGTAAGGAAGGATCCATTAAAGAATTATCTGCCTACTACAAAAGGGGTATTATAAGTTAAGTATTTCGGATGGTTTTTTATTGCTTGTAAATGACCCCATCTTTCATGATGAACCGGACCTGCCTCACGAGTTTGATGTCTGTTGAAGGATCCCCTTTCACAGCAATCAGGTCTGCCGCAAAACCTTTTCTGATACGCCCTATCTGATCACCATATCCGAAGACCACTGCATTGACAGAAGTGGCAGACCGAAGAACCTCAATAGACTTCATGCCATATGCCTCCATCATTTCCATTTCCCTGGCATTGTCGCCATGACTGTATACTCCTACGTCACCACCCATGCAAATAGTGACACCCGTCTGAAGCGCAGCCTGGAAACTTTTTCTTTTTTTGGTGATGCGTAAAGGTTCCTGATCAATACCTTTTTTCCATCCTGCATATTGAGCAGTGGCATCACCTGCAGCAAGTGTAGGACAAAGCGCCACGCCCTTTTCCTTCATCATTTTAAATATTTCTTCTGTTCCTTCATCACCGTGCTCTATGGTGGATACACCTGCTAAAATGGAACGTTTCATCCCTTCTTCAGTGGTCGCATGCACTACCACTTCCCTTCCGCTACTGTTGGCTACTTCCACCGCCCTTGCAATTTCTCCAGTAGAAAAGGTGGGGGCTGCTGCCCCGTTTCGGCCCCAACGGTAATCCGCATAAATCTTTATCAGGTCAGCGCCTTTGGAAATCTGTGTCCTTACTTCCTTTTCCATCTCTTCAATGCCAGCCACTTCAGCAGCTCCCTGGGGTTGATCCACATCAGGATTGGCAGAAACAGGACCATATGCACCTTTAGCTACAATAGCCCTGGTTGCAATGATCATTCTGGGCCCGGGTATAATTCCTTTTTCTATAGCTTTTTTCAATCCGGCGTCGTCATACAGTGCACCTTCTGTTCCCAGGTCACGAACAGTAGTAAATCCAGCCATCAGTGTGGCACGTGCATGATTGACCGCTCGTGCAGTTCTTTCTGCCCTGCTTTCTTTTAAAACCTGGTCATTCCAATTCACTTCATTATAAGGGTGAAGGAATAAATGCGAATGTCCTTCGATCAGTCCGGGCAACAAGGTCATTCCTTTTAATTCTATTACATGAACCCCGGCCATCTTTTGAATATCCAGATTTCCGGCAGCCTCTATTTTATTTCCTTTCACCAGCACCATCCAACCGGCATGCATTGTTTCTCCATCAAAAACCAGGTCTGGTTGAAGTAGATAAACTGAATCGGTTTGTGCGTGACCACAAAAGAAAAAGAATAAAAAAAAGGGGAGTAAAGCTTTCATGAAAGATGGTATTTATTATTCCTGTATAATTCCTGAATAGAAAGATTAAAGTCAAAGGTCTGTTGGCGTCATGAATGTATCCATACATCTTGGAAATTGGCTTCTTTTTTGAAAACCGCCAGGGCGAACCGACACACCGGCTGGATCTTAAGGTGGTATTGCCGTGCATATTGCACACAGGCCTGAACGAGCTCAAACCCAATTTTCTTTCCGCGTAATGAGGCTTTTACTTCTGTATGTTCAATGATGATTTCTTTATTTCCCTGCATGCTGTACAACAATTCACCTGCCATATCACCTCCCACTTCTACAAAAAACCGTCCTTTATTTTCACTTTTAATATGTTGTATGACCATCTATATGTTTAACTAAAGCTATTAAAAATATTTTTGCTCATTTGTTCTGGTATCTTCATCTTTGCACCGGAATGAAACAAAAATTTAATCAGCAGTGGTGGTGGCATACAAACTCTTCTGGGGTGCTGTAAGCTATTTTCATAGTTGATCATATTATACAGACGCCCCGGTATCCGGGGTTTTTTTATTGCCAAACAATTGTAAAGGTCACGAACAACTGTCCTTCAGGCCGTTGTTGAACTGAAGTATAAAAGAAAGGAATGAAAAAGATTGCGGTCACTACAAAAGTTAAAAAGATGCTGGCAGACGTATATACGCCGGTTGGCATTTACCTGAGACTAAGAGACCGTTTCAGGGATACGATTCTTTTGGAAAGTGCAGATCACCATGCTTCTGAAAACAGTTTTTCCTTTATCGGTATCAATGCCATTGCAGGGATTGAAATCAGGGACAAGGATGTAGTGGAATGCAAGCTCCCCTTACAGGATGCAGAGAAAACTTTATTGAAAGGGAATGAAGATCTTCAAAAGTTATTGTGGGATTTCATGCACCGTTTCGACATGACATCAGCAGATAAAAAGCTGGCGCGTTTTGCTCAGGGATTATATGGGTATTTCACTTTCGATACGGTTCGGTTCTTTGAAACGATCCAATTCAGGGAGTGCCAGGATTCCAGTAACCTGGTACCTATGGCGCGTTACAGATTGTATCAGTATGTAATTGCGATCAACCACCATAAAAATGAACTGATCTTTTGTGAAAATGTAATACCCGGACTGGAAAGTGAAGCAAGTGTGCTGGAAAGTTTAATCAACAGCAAAGATATTCCGGTATATCCTTTTCAGACCTCCGGATCCGAATCTTCCAACATGACGGATCAGGATTTCATGGAAATGGTAAAGAAGGGTATTCAGCATTGTTTCCGTGGCGATGTTTTCCAGATTGTTTTAAGCCGCCGGTTCCAGCAAAAATTTATCGGCGACGAATTCAATGTATACCGTTCCTTACGAAGCATCAACCCTTCTCCGTATTTGTTCTACTTTGACTATGGAGATTATAAACTAATGGGTTCCTCTCCCGAAGCCCAGCTGATCATCAACAATGGAAAGGCGGTGGTTCATCCAATAGCCGGAACTTTCCGCAGAACAGGGGATGACACTTTTGATCAGCAGAAAGCAGACGAATTGCTGAACGATCCCAAGGAAAATGCGGAACATGTGATGCTGGTAGACCTGGCGCGCAATGACCTTAGTACCGTAAGTACTAACGTCCATGTAAGTGGGTACAGGAAAGTTCAATACTATTCCCATGTCATTCACCTGGTCAGTGAAGTAACGGGCCACGTGGAACTGGATAAAAACCCGTTTGAAATATTATTCAAAACCTTCCCTGCGGGAACACTTAGCGGGGCTCCGAAATTCCGCGCCATGCAGCTGATTAATGAATATGAACCTACAAGCAGAAGTTTTTATGGCGGCGCCATTGGTTTTATTGGATTTGACGGTTCCTGCAACCATGCCATCATGATCCGCACCTTGCTTAGCCGGAACAATACTCTTTTTCTGCAGGCGGGCGCGGGCGTTGTGGCAGCCAGCCAGCCGGAAAGTGAACTGCAGGAAGTCAACAATAAATTGAATGCGCTGAAAACCGCCATTGAAATGGCAAAAACCATCAGCTGAGGTGAGTATTATTCACTGAGCGAGAAATCTATTGATATGAAAATTTTGGTTTTTGATAATTATGATTCGTTTACCTATAATCTGGTACACCTGGTTCAAAAAATTGTGCCTGATAAAGTAGAAGTGTTTAGAAATGACAAAATTTCCTTGGAAGCTGTGGCTGATTACGACAAGATCATTCTTTCACCAGGGCCCGGAATTCCAAAGGAAAGCGGCATGATGCTGCAGCTCATTCAGAAATACGCACCTTCAAAATCCATTCTGGGAGTTTGTCTGGGTCATCAGGCTATTGGTGAAGCATTCGGAGGTACGCTGGTGAATCTGTCCACTGTTTATCATGGTGTGGCTTTACCCGTGAGGGTGGTCAGTGGCCCCTGGGCGTCAGATAAAGAGTCATCTTCTCATCCGATCAAAGAACCAGGTGGTCTAAAAACATCATCCAACATGAAAGCACCTGATTCAACACTGACTCTTCAACATTCAGCTTTATTTGATGGACTTCCGGATGAATTTCCGGTGGGTCGTTATCACAGCTGGATCATCAATGAATTGGATTTTCCAAAAGAGCTGGAAATAACTGCCCGAGATGAAAACGGATATATCATGGCTTTACAGCATACAACCTATGATGTACAGGGCGTACAGTTTCACCCGGAAAGCATACTGACACCAGATGGTGAAACCATATTACGAAACTGGCTTCGTTCATGAAAAAATGTAAGGTTATCTGAATGACATTTAATAGTTATGAAAAAAGTTTTACAATTCTTATTCGAACATAAAACGCTGAACCGTCAGCAAGCCAAGGACATCATGTTGCAGTTGTCCAGGGGTGCCTACAATGATACTGAGATCACAGCCTTCATCACGGTGTTCCTCATGCGCAGTATTTCAATTGAAGAATTGCAGGGTTTCAGGGATGGACTTTTAGAATTGGCAGTTCCTTTTCCTACCAATGGACACCATGTGATGGATATTGTGGGAACAGGGGGGGACGGAAAAAATACGTTCAATATATCTACACTCGCCTGTTTCATTGTGGCCGGTACAGGTCAGAAAGTAGCGAAACATGGTAACTATGGAGCCACGTCTGTCAGCGGCGCTTCCAATGTGATGGAACAACTGGGGTATACATTCACTAATAACAGTGAAAAACTGACCAGGCAATTGGAAGGTTCCAATTTTTGTTTTCTGCATGCACCCCTTTTTCACCCCGCCCTCAAGGCCGTGGCACAGATCAGAAAAAATATTGGTTTCAGAACATTTTTCAACATGCTGGGACCCATGGTGAATCCGGCGCAACCGGAATTTCAGTTAGTAGGGGTATACAATTTAGAAATGGCGCGCATTTACAATTACCTGTTACAACAGTCGGGAAAGCCTTTCACAATTATTCATAGCCTGGATGGATACGACGAGATTTCTTTGACCAATGACACCAAAGTGATCACCAGGGAAGGAGAAAGAATCATGTCGGCTCAACAGTTAGGAAAACGTTCTGTTGCTGCGGAAGACATTCGCGGAGGAAATTCAGTCAGCGACGCGGCCCACATCTTTTTGAAGATATTGAAAGGTGAAGGCAGCTGGTCACAGAATGCAGTGGTGTTTGCAAATGCCGCCATGGCTTTGCAGTGTACCGGTGATTTTAATACTTATGAAGAGGCCTATGCAGCCGCTGTGGATAGTCTTGAAAGCGGAAAGGCATATGACTGTTTTCAAAAATTAATTTCATTGCAATAACATGGATATCCTTCAAAAAATAGTGGCTCATAAAAAAGTGGAAGTGGAAGCACGCAAACTTTTAAAAAGCAGTAAAAGCCTGGAAAAGGAAAGTCCCTTCGACCGGGTACCACTTTCCTTAAAAGATCGACTGATGGAGCAAGACTCCACAGGGATCATCGCCGAATTTAAAAGACAATCTCCTTCAAAAGGAATGATCAATGATCACGCCCGTATAGATCATGTGACCGCGGCCTATGCCAGTGATGCTTCAGGAATATCAGTCCTTACAGACAGCCAGTTCTTTGGTGGTTCACTGGATGATCTTACTGCTGCAAGATTTAACCAGGTGCCCTTGTTGCGAAAAGATTTTATGGTGGATGAATATCAGGTCATCGAAGCAAAAGCTTATGGAGCAGATGTGATTTTATTGATTGCTGCTTGTCTTTCGAAAAAGGAGGTGAAGAAGATGGCCAGGTTGTCTAAAAGCCTGGGCATGGAAGTATTATTGGAAGTTCATGATGCGTCGGAACTCGGGCATATTGCCGATGAGGTAGACCTGGTAGGCGTCAACAATAGAAATCTTAAAACATTTGAGGTTGATATTCATACTTCATTGGAATTAATTCATCTGATCCCTGCTTCAAAACCTGCAATAGCAGAAAGTGGGATAACAGATGTTCAAACGATTGTATCTTTAAAGCAGGCGGGCTTCAAAGGCTTTCTCATTGGAGAAAATTTTATGAGGCATGCTGATCCTGCGATTGCTTTTGCTGATTTTATTCACCAGTTAAAAGCAATTCAGCTTTCTGATTCAGGGGAAGCAGGGAGGAATTATGAAAATTAAAGTGTGCGGCATGACCGATATGGATCAGCTCCATGAATTGGGTGAAATGGGAATAGACTTCGCAGGATTTATCTTTTATCCTAAAAGCCCACGTTATGTTTCCAGGCATGGTTTGATGGGTGCTGATGTAAAAAAAGCAAAACTTAAAGTGTACAAGGTTGGGGTTTTTGTGGATGCATCCTATGATGAAGTGATGCGCCAGGTAAATGATTTTGGACTTGACATGGTACAGCTTCACGGACATGAAACGCCCTACGAATGTTCCAAACTCGCCGACAACATACATGTGATCAAAGCATTTCGTTTTATGGACAATGACCATGTGAACTGGATGATCAAGGATTTTTATACCGATGCCGACATGTTTTTGTTTGATACGGGTAGTAGTGTGGCGAAGGAAGAGGCAATTGATAAAACTGTATATGGCGGAACAGGAAGAAAATTCAATTGGAACCGCCTGAAGGGACTCGATATTGGAAAGCCATTTTTTTTGAGCGGCGGAATAGAACCGGGTGATGCTCCATTAGTAAAAGAATTTATGCGTGAACCTGTAGCAAAAGACCTGTTTGTGGTAGATGTGAACAGCCGCTTTGAATCTTCACCTGGGGTGAAAGACATGGATAAGGTGAAACGATTTGCAGATGAAATAAAAATGCCGTAATGGACAAGATCAATCTGTTGGAAAAATTTGAAATGATCTATGAATACTGGTCTCCGAAAATAGCAGGAGAACTGAATGGTCAGCAGGTAAAGTTGGTCAAGTTTCTTGGGGATTTTGTGTGGCACCAACATGAAAAGGAAGACGAAATGTTCCTGGTCGTGAAAGGATATTTCAGGATGGAATTACGGGATCAAAACATGGACATCAGGGAGGGTGAGCTGGTGATTATTCCAAAAGGTGTGGAACACAGGCCCGTGGCAGAAAAAGAGGTATGGGTCATGCTTTTTGAACCAGCATCCACCCTGAATACAGGTAATGTGATCCATGCAAAGACAAAAGAAAAACTGGAAAGAATCTGAAACATATGAATTCAACAAGTGTGAAGAATACAACATCTGCTCAGCCAATTTTCTCCAAGCCTGATGATCAGGGTTATTATGGAAAATTTGGGGGTGCCTATATTCCTGAAATGTTATATAAGAATGTGGAGGAATTGCGAACACGTTACCTCGACATTATGCAGGAAAGTACTTTTCAGAAAGAGTATCAGCAATTGTTACAGGATTATGTGGGCCGTCCTACGCCACTATATTTTGCTGAGCGGCTCAGCAATCAATTCAAAACAACTATTTTTTTAAAACGGGAAGACCTTTGCCATACAGGGGCACATAAGATCAATAATACCGTTGGACAAATTCTGCTGGCCCAGCGGCTGGGTAAAAAAAGGATCATTGCAGAAACAGGCGCAGGTCAACATGGCGTGGCAACCGCTACAGTTTGTGCGCTGAAAGGCCTGGAATGTATTGTGTACATGGGTGAAAAAGACATGGTGCGCCAGGCACCTAATGTAGCCAGGATGAAAATGCTGGGCGCTACCGTGATCCCGGCACTGAGTGGAAGTAAAACTCTGAAAGATGCTACCAATGAAGCTATCCGTGACTGGATCAACCATCCCAACGATACGCATTATATTATTGGAAGTGTGGTAGGGCCCCATCCTTATCCGGATATGGTGGCCCGGTTTCAAAGTGTGATCAGTAAGGAGATGAGGTGGCAATTGTCTCAAAAAACAGGAAGCGAACTCCCGGATTACGTCATCGCCTGCGTAGGAGGAGGTTCTAACGCTGCCGGAGCTTTCTATCATTTCATGGAGGAAGAAAAAGTACAGTTGATTGCAGTAGAAGCAGCAGGAGAAGGCATACAAAGTGGAAAAAGCGCTGCTACCACACAGTTAGGCAGGGATGGCATCCTGCATGGAAGCAGGAGCCTGGTGATGCAAACAGCAGATGGGCAGGTAGTAGAGCCTCATAGCATATCAGCCGGTTTGGATTATCC
>JANLYU010000229.1:0-3076 GCA_031365785.1 Flavisolibacter sp.
CGCAGGTTTTCATTAATCTGATTTCCGGCGTTGCCTTCAGGTCTGTTTTGAAAAGTTTGTCTGTCCAACCCGGTATCAGGCTCCTGTCAGTCGTTCTGTATTGCATTTCGTTTTCATTTTTTAACTTCTGGCCATGGTACAACCATACTGTCATAGTATACGAGATGGTGGGGCTGGCTTTCCTGTTACGTTACATTTTCTGGGAACCAAAAAAATGGATACTCCTTTGCCTGAGTGCGCTCTTTATATTTTTCTCTTTTTTTACTAAACAGGACGGTGGTGGACTTGCATGGCTGCTTTGCATGGTGCTTTTAGCAGGTCATTGTTTTTATGAAAAGAAATGGAGGCCTCTTCTCCTTTTCGCTTCCAGTTTTTTCATTATTGCGGGTGCTTTCATCATTCCTTTAACACGGTTTAATTTCGGATACTGGTTCAACCACGGTCAGCCTCCACATACTGCAAGGTTCTCCGCATTTGAAATCGCCGATGAATTTTTTATAGGATCCCAATGGATCAAATTTTACCTGCTCCTACTGGTCATCATGGTGGTGGCTCACTTTACATCTGCCAGGCAGATTTTATCTGAGAAAAGGACAGTAATATTTATGTTGTTAGTATTGGGTATTTTGGGGGAAGCCAGTGTTTTACAAGTAACCAGTTATACCCCTCCGGATAACAATATATTTTATCACAGTTTCGCTTTTGCACTCATCTTTTCCTTCCTTTCTTCCTTCTTACATCTTGATTTCTCACGCATGAAACCCTTATTGATCACCGCCTTTGGAATTTTACTTTGGTGGAGTGGAGTGTACTGGAAATATATTCAGCGGATCACGCAAAGGTTTGCACCACCGGATAGAACCATTTCCAGTACTGGTGAAAATATCGTGAACAGAAAAACGTACATGATTGTAAAAGACACGACAGAAATTCCATTATCCGATTGGACCTATACACCACTTCATTCATTTGACCGGATTTACTTACCCCGACCCACTGTAGAAGGAATGCAACGTCTCATGCAGATGGATATAGTAAAAAACCATACAAATATTAAGGTTCTTAATATGTCTGAGCTAACGCCCCTTGCTGTTGAGATTCCATATCTACCAGAAACAGGATCAGACTTCCCATTATGGTATCATTTAGGTGTTGCCATGTTCAATAAAGAAGCCAGGTTATTTGAACAAAAAATCAATGCTCAGGTATATGATCTTATTTTATTTGAACACCTACCTACACTCAATAATTTTTATCCCTTCAGAATCCGGGATTCGCTCCAGGTTCACTATCATAAAATAGATTCTTTTTATGCTCCCCGAAGAGGAGGCGAAACAAAAGGAATGATAGAAATCTATATCAAAAAGTAACCGATCTGATCAAAAATTCAAATTCTATTTCTCAAATTTCACCGACAGATTAGGGGTTATTATCTATAAGTGAATCTGCTAAGCTCAATTTATTTGTTGTTTTGCCAGTGGACTAATCAACTGTTTTGTTTTGGCACAATATTGGCTGTTGCGCCACGTCTTTACCGATTGAAAGCGTAGTCCAGATTAATTTGTAGAAGATTGACATCAAAAATTAGCTAACCATCATCATTATGATAAACCTATATTCGTCCCGTGGGCTACGCTTTGTAGCCATCGCAATTTTAACACTGGCGCTCAACCAGGCACAGGCCCAGGTTCAAACTCCGCAGTATGTTGCCATGGGTTCCAACACCAATGGGTATTATGAATATCTACCGCAAGGTTATGATCCTAATGCCAGTCAGACCTACCCGGTGATTATATTCATTCATGGTATCGGTGAATTAGGGAATGGCAGCGTGTGGGCTTTACCCAATATTTTGAATACAGGCCTTCCTTCTATCATTAGATATGGCCAGTTCCCCAATTCCTTTACTGTCAATGGTCAAACCCATAAGTTTATTGTTATTTCCCCCCAGTTCGTCAACTGGCCATCCCCAACAGATGTAGATGGTGTGATCAATTATGTTATTGGCCATTATAAGGTCAACACCAGCAGGATCTATCTTACCGGATTAAGTATGGGTGGTGGTGTGGTTTGGGATTATTGCGGAGCGAGTGTAGCGAATGGAAGCAGGGTAGCTGCTATTGTTCCTATTTGCGGAGCGTCATGGCCCGACCATACACGCGCGCGTACCATTGCCAGTGCCAATGTTCCAGTATGGGCTTTACACAACAGTAATGACCCTACTGTAAATGTTTCCTATACCAACAACTACGTAGATTATATCAATGAGGCCCCCTCACCCAACCCACTGGCTAAAAAAACCATTATTGACAACTGGTCGCATGACGCTTGGACCAATACTTATAATCAGACCTACAGGGATGAAACTGGAAAATCAATTTTTGAATGGATGCTTCAGTTTACAAAAGGCACCATACTTTCTATTTCAACCAATTTACCACCTGTTGCCAATGCTGGTCCTGATCAGAATATTACCGGCTCTTCTGCCCAGTTAAGTGGCAGTGGAACGGATCCCGATGGAACCATCAGTGGTTATACCTGGACCCAGATCAGTGGTCCTTCCACTGCTTCTTTTAATAATGCCTACATCGCCAATCCTTCCCTCAGCAACCTTTCCGCCGGAAGCTATACTTTCCGCCTTACTGTAAAAGATAATGTCTATGCTTCCGCCTATGATGATGTGGTGATCAATGTTACCGCTGTCCCTGTAACTTCCGTGGTACTTCCTGGCCGTGTGCAGGCTGAAAATTATGCCTCCATGTATGGCATTCAAACAGAACCCACCCTCGACGCAGGTGGTGGTCTCAACGTAGGCTACCAGGACAATGGCGACTGGATGGACTATCCCGTCAGTGTGCCCACTACAGGTGTCTATACCGTCAGCTTCCGCGTAGCTACCACCAATGCCGGACCCCAGTTTCAGCTCCGCAAAGCCGATGGAACCACCCTGGCTACCATCAATGTTCCCAATACCGGTAACTGGCAAAGCTGGCAAACCGTTACCGCAACAGTCAACCTCTCTGCAGGTCAGCAAACCCTCAGAGTCTATACCACTTATGCCAGTGGCGGATGGAAC
>JANLYU010000263.1:0-13202 GCA_031365785.1 Flavisolibacter sp.
CTTTGACATTTAGTACTGCCCAAATAAACATGAAGCAAGCAAATAACTTTCTCATAATAACAGTTTTGGTTTCCTGCCTGGCAGGAAGAGTTATGAATTAATAATTAAATCCAAAAGATGAATCAAAATTCACAGTCCGGGCAGTGCGATTGGCAGGTTAGGCAGTATGATTGGTAGGTTAGTTGAGCTTCAGGGGGAGATATAAATATAAATAATTTACATATGAACAACAAATTTTTATAATCATCCAGTATTTAGTGTAGTGAATCATATCAGATGAAAACAGTCCATAAGGATGCGTATAAAAATTTCGGTTAAGAACAATACTTGTTGTGGCACTATCATTGGTCGTTTTGTTGCCATTCTGTTAAGTCAATCACTAGTTTCATTTCTTACTGTATCTTAACGGCCTGCATGAAAAAATATGGCTGTTACTTTTATCTCCTGTTTTTAAGTGTTCTGGCAAAAGGCCAGACAGGCCAGATGTTTGATTCTGTAATCAATAAGTACGCTGTTGATTTCCCTCAGGAGAAAATTTACCTGCATTTTGATAAGTCGGTTTACTACCCGGGCGAAACCATCTGGTTCAAGGCCTATGTAATGGAAGGTCTTGTACCCGCTGGCAACAGTAAAACATTGTATGTGGATTACATTGCCGACAATGGCAGTGTGATGACCCACGTGGTTAGTCCGCTGGTGGAAGGCCATACTAACGGACAGTACACCTTGCCTGATAATTTTTCGGGAAATCTCTTACATATTCGGGCGTACACCAGGTGGATGCTCAACTTTGATACGGCTTTCCTGTATGCAAAAGAATTGCGAGTCATACACAAAACCCCGGTTTCCAGATCGGTGATCCAAGGCAGCATTCCTTCCATTTCTTTTTTTCCGGAAGGTGGTGATCTGATTGCAGATGTGGTGAACAAAGTGGCCTTCAAAGCCACTGACCAGTGGGGCCGGCCTGTAATGGTCAGCGGTAAAGTAACGGATCAAAAAGGGACGTTTATTGATTCGCTTCATTTGGTACATGATGGAATGGGGTTTTTTAAAATCACTCCTTCATCATCCAATGCGTATACGGTAAGGTGGACAGTAGAAAAAGGAATTCAACAGGTTGCTTTGTTGCCTGCGGCACAACCTCAGGGTGTCGCTATGCAGGTGGAAGTACAGGGAACAAAAAGGATCATTTTTTTTAATTCCGGGTCTCCCCTTTCTCCTCTATTCCAACAACTGCACCTGGTAGGTACGATGAACCAGGTGATCGCTTTTAAAACTGACATCAGGCAAACAGGTTCCCTCTTTGTAAAAAGAATTATTCCTACTGAAAATCTTCCTTCGGGTATTCTCACCCTTACCCTTTTCGATGCCAACTGGAATGCAATAGCTGAACGCATCACGTTCATCAACAACCATGATTTTTCATTCGAAACAAAAATGGAAGTCAAACACTGGGGACTTAGTAAAAGAAAAAGAAATGAATTGGAAATCACTATTCCCGAAAATATCCAGGATGCCAGTCTTTCCATTTCTGTAACAGATGCGGCCATTGAAAAAGATACCACCACCAATATCATCACTCAATTACTATTGGCAGGTGACTTAAGAGGATCTGTTTATCATCCTGCTTATTATTTCTCCGATCAAAGTGCGCTGATAGATCAACACCTCGACCTGGTGATGCTCACTAATGGTTGGAGGAGATTTAAGTGGGAAGACGTAGTGAAAGGAAAATTTCCGGTGGTAACTTATCCAAGAGACACTTCTTACATGACACTTTCCGGAAAATTATTCGGCGTACCTAAAAGTCAACTTAGTGGAAAGGAATCTATTGTACTAATTGTGAAGGATAAAGATTCAGCTAACAAAATGCTGGTGTTATCTGTGAACCGCGAAGGGACTTTCAGTGATCCGGAAATCGTTCTTTTTGATACCGTGCAGGTGTATTACAGCCTGAAATCAAAATTGCTTGGACAGGCGGAAGCAAGATTTATGACTGACAGGTTGCCTGCTCCCAACTATTCTGCCTTCAGTAAAAATTTTAAAACTCCGGATCCCTCGGGAGATACCACCGGTTTTTGGTACCATGCCGCGCTGGCGGCCCAGGCCAACCGGCTGGATGCATTCAGAAAAGGCCAGGTTATGGAAACTGTTCTGATTAAAACTAAAATCAAACCACCCGTTGAAGTACTGGATGACAAATATGCTTCTGGAATGTTTAAAGATGCTGATGCTTATAAATTCGACCTGGTGAACGATATCAGTTCTTCTGCCTATAGAAATATTATTGATTACCTCCAGGGGAAAGTAGCAGGACTTATGATTTCCAATAATGGCAATGCTCCTTCCTTGACGTGGCGGGGTGGCACACCCTCTATTTATGTGGATGAAATGTCGACGGAAATTGACATGGTGTCGAATATACCCGTGAGCGATGTGGCTTATATAAAAGTCTTTCGGCCTCCCTTCACAGGTGGATTTGATGGTGCCAATGGTGCCATTGCCATTTATACCCGTAAAGGTGATGATGCGAAGAATATTGGAAAGGGTTTATCCAAGAACAAAGTGATGGGCTATGCACCCATCCGTGAATTTTATGCACCCAATTATGATACTTTCAACCCCCGCAATGAGGAGGCGGATCTTCGTACCACACTGTATTGGAATCCGGCTTTGAGTATTGCACCCAAAACACACAGGACTACTGTGATATTTTATAATACGGACCTCACCAAATCGTTCCGGGTCATCATTGAAGGCATGTCCAAAGAAGGACTGCTGACACATATGGAACAGATCATGGAATAATATGGGAAAAATTAAAATAGACCTGCATGATATCTATAACAACAGCAATGCCATTGACATGGCATTGAAACAGGCATTCGATGAAGCCATTGCCAAAAAGATCAGAGAAGTAGAAATCATTCCGGGAAAAGGAAGTGGTCAGCTCAGGAAAAAAGTGGAAAGATTCCTTCAACAACCACACATCAAACCTTTATATCACCGGATAGAAAATGATTCAAAAAATTTCGGAAGGCTTTTCGTATACTTTAAATTTTAATTCAATAAGATCAGTGTGGCATGGGAATTTTATCATTACCACTATGCAACCTAGTTTTCCGCATCCATGTTATGATTACGCACTCCCCAGAAGGTGGTTGTTTTTTATAATACTTCAATGTAACACGATTTTTTTACTGGCACAGGGGCCACAGCAACTGGTAACGGTTCCTATTGGCACCGGCGCATCAGCAAAAGGATGGTTGTACCTCCCAGCGGATTATAGCACTTCCACAAAATCCTACCCCGTAGTATTTTTTTACCATGGAGCGGGTGAAGCTGGCACCAACCCTTATCTTCTATTGAACCAGGGCCTTCCCAGCCTGATCGCTAACGGTATGCGGCCGGATAATATTACCAACCCTGCTGATGGTGTATCCTATTCATTTATTGTGCTATCTGTTCAGCACTGGTCGTGGAGCCCGGATCCTGAATGGCTTCCTCTTGAACTGGAATGGCTCAGGCAACGATACCGCGTGGATACCAATAGGATATATGTAACAGGATTGAGTTCCGGTGGTCAGGAATCATTTAAAGCAGCCATCACAAAACCTTTATTGAGCAGGCTGATAGCAGCAGCAGCTCCCATGAGCCCTCCCGCAATGGGGAATTATGATATATCACTGATTCGGACCTATCGCATCAAGACCTGGTTTTTTTCAGGCAATACGGATCCCATAACTCCTACCGTTCAGGGTTACTCTGTTTCCTGTAATAATGTATCGCCCGGGTCCAGCAAATATTTTGTATTCCCTGGCGGTCATTGCTGCTGGAATACTTATTATAACACCAGCTGGCATGAACCATCTTCCGGTTTATCGTTGTGGCAATGGTTGCTTACCTGCAAAAAAGAACCGCCTTTGATTTTACGATTCACAGATTTCAAAGTCACGGACCTGGGCAATAAGAAAATCAAAGTAGAATTCAATTGCGAGAATCCGAATGTGAATGTAAAATTCTACATCCGTATACATCTCAGAGGCATGCTTAGAAACATTGAAGTGTTACCTGCCGATCAAACAGGAACTTATTCTTATACAAAAATCATAACGCTAGACTAATGAAATACAGAATCTTACTTTTTTTAACGGTGCTCGTAGTTTCATGCAGCAAATCAAAAGACAAAAGTCAGCCAGAAAATGTTGACGTGATGGTGTATGCAACTGTTCCGAATGATACCGCTATTGTGGCATCCACCGGTGTGATACAACTGCAGGTACGTTAAAGGGTAACCGTACAGAATCCACTATTTTTACCACTGAATGATTTCTATGAAAAAAAGATCACTGACTTTTTGTTTATTCGTTCTTGTATTTCTATACCTCCCGCTACATTCCCAGGCATGGGGCGTACTGGGTCACCGGATCGTAGGTCAGATCGCCAGCAATTATTTAACGCCAAAAGCTTCAGCCGGAATTAAAAAAATTCTTGGCACAGAATCACTGGCGATGGCTAGCAACTGGGCGGATTTTATCAAGTCTGATTCCTCTTTCAAGTACCTGAATGCCTGGCATTATATCAATTTTGAAAAAAATCTTTCTTACGACCAGATGAAACTGGCATTGAAAAAAGATACTCTTGCCGATGCCTACACTCAATTGAATTTCCTGATCAGAGAATTAAAAAACAGGCCAACCAACAAACAAAAACAAGTGATGTACCTGCGCCTCCTGATCCATATTGTCGGGGACCTTCATCAACCCCTTCATGTATGTCCTGTAGGTACTACCGGAGGAAATGATGTCAAGCTGTTGTGGTTTCTTACCCCCTCCAATTTGCACCGGGTGTGGGATGAACATCTGATTGATTTTCAGCAACTAAGCTATACTGAATATGCCGCGTACGTTGACCATACCACACCATCACAGATCAAATCATGGCAAAAAGAACCGCTTAGTGTGTGGCTGTTTGATTCTTACCGTATAGCACAGCAAATCCTGTTGGAACAAACAGAACCAAATCCAAAACTTGGTTACCGTTATAATTTCGACCACCTGCAAACATTGAACAACCAACTGCTGAAAGGTGGCATTCATCTGGCTGCCATTCTGAACGACATCTTTGGATAAATAAATTAAAAATAATTTGCATGTGAATGAGTGTGGAAAACGGTGGATTAATTTTTAATGAATTTATTTGAAACTTGATAGAGTCCATTTATCTTTCCGCGGATGACAATCATTGAATTTTCCTATCACGAAGAAAAAAAACAGGTGGAAGCCTTATTGGAACGGGGTATTTTTCTAACAGAAAGACTGTATAAAAATTTTATTATTTTTCTTTATCAGCTGGATAATTTTTATGTGGAGGTTTACCACAATTTAAAATACAATGTCATGCAGGGTATAAGAAGTTTTGAGGATGAAGAAGCTCTTGAACCTTATCTCGACTCCATTGATATTTCCTGCCTGAACCAGCATTAATATTCTTTCACTTCGCGGTTCGTAAAATCCTCAGGTATTATTCCGATTGCATGCTTCAGGGGTCACCTATACATTTGATGTTGTTACTTATAGCAACCCAACTGCTGCATGTCAAAACGATTGAAAGTTTTACTGGTCGAAAGTGATAAGATTACTTTATCGCGCGTATATCTGGCACTGATACACAGGGAGTTTAAAACAGAAGCCACGGATCATATGGAAGAGGTTCAGGAGCGGATCAGAAGATTGAAGCCTTCTGTTGTGATCATGGGGATGAAGGAATATTCCTCCTTGCAACAGGAACTACAGTTCCCGGTAATCATACTTACCGATTCTCCTGCAGCTTTAAGCCAGCTTCCGCAAAATGCCATTGTAATTGAAAAACCATTTTCAATAGAGACGCTGATTTCAGCAATTGAATCAATTACCGCTTAAAAATTATCAAAAATAGTATTGGAAAGGATTTCCCTTACTTTTTCCATAGCCTGGATCTCTATTTCCGGGTCTGACAATTCATGCGCGGTGAGCCCGTTAGGATCCACCACTATAAAAAAAGAAGGTGCTGACTTATTTTTAAGCGTGGGCTGGAAATGAAACTTTTTACGGTTTTTTTCAAAATTGATGTAGTAGGGTATCGGCAAACGGTCTACTACCAACGTAAGAATCTCTTGTATCATAGGTTTGGATTACTTAGTATAAATACGGTTTAACTCCGTAAAAATACCTTGCAAGCCCAGCAAATACAAACTATTTGAACGCTATTAGACAGACAGACCCGAAATGCCGGTCAGTAGACCATTGTATATAAATATGGTAGGTTTGGATGATCAGGATGCCTCCTGCTCAACAATTTGAACATTCCAGCGATTACGGATCAGGTAGGTAGTGAGCATCATTTTCATATGCTCTATAGAGAGGCCTAGATAAAGGGCCACCATGGCGAGGACTTCACTTTCATTTTCATCCACGCGCCCGTCTGCCGTCATGATTTCACAGCACATAGCAAAGAGGGTTTCTTTGAAATCTTCTGAAACAAGGGGTGCTGAATGTTCAATCAACACTTTACTTCCATGTGCTGCCTGCAAAGAAAGTGCTTTCACAGTAAGGTCGTTAAGGGAAGAGCTCTTGAACCGCGAAGACAAAACCAGCATCCTTGACAACTGTTCGATCTGGGACTGCGTCAGACTTTTACCGGGAGACATCACGGAAGCAAATAAGATCGCCACAGAGGCTTCCTGCTCGTTGGTTATGGGAAGGTCATGCATGTTCAAAAGTAGGTTCTTCATGGTTTAATTTGAACCTGCAATAAGAAATTTATTTGAACTTAGGGTTTAAATCCCTTTTATGCCACATAGCCGGAAAAGACATGGACATCATGAATACAAAAAAACAGCGGACATTCCTTCCAGACAGCGGACCAATGGAAAGTTGATGTGGGCAGTTCTTTTTGGGGTGTTTGGATTTTTGATTTCATTTTTTGCTGCAGGGTTCAATTATACAGTACTTCTCAGTGGTTCCCTGGTAGCTGCTTTCATTGGATTGATCATCGGCAGGAAGATGGAACAGGCAGCAAGAAGTAAATGATAGCCCCAATCCTGCTACCCAACTCTGTACTCACTACTCCATAATTTTACATGTATGAGCATCCGGATATTTATAACAGGCGGAACTTTTGATAAAGAATATAATGAACTGACTGGCCAATTGTATTTTAATGATTCCCATTTGCCCGAAATGCTGAACCTGGCAAGAAATCTGATCCCTGTTGAAGTGAGAACACTGATGATGGTTGACAGCCTGGAAATGACTCATGAAGACAGGGAGTTGATTGCGGACCATTGTTTCAAAAGCCCTGAAGAGCGGATTGTCATCACCCATGGCACGGATACCATGACCACCTCTGCTCAGACAATTGACAAAAAAGTAAAAAATAAAACCATTGTATTAACAGGTGCCATGGTGCCTTATAAGTTTGGTTCCTCAGATGGTTTATTCAATTTGGGAAGCGCACTGGCTTTTGTACAAACCCTGCCGCATGGAGTATATGTGGTCATGAACGGCCGCTATTTTCATGCAAATAATGTAAAAAATAATAAAGAATCGGGTGAGTTTGAAGAACTTAAAACCTCCTGATTCGTATCCACCTCAAAATGAACCTGCCTGCTGGCATAATAACTGATAGTATTACCTATAGATTTTAAAAATATCTTAACATGAATAAATTTGCTTTGTTGCTTTTTGTCCTGGTTGCAGGGGCTGGTTCCGTAATTTCTCAATCAACTGCCACTTCTGTAACGTACAATAAAATTGTGCAGCCAGCCCTGATGCTGGAACTTCCTTATGATGTAAGTGTTTCCGAAGGTTTTATCATCGATAACCTTAAAAAAACTGGATATAATGCCGAAACCAAAGGCAAATTGTTCTGGAAACAAAATAAGCTGGATGGTTATTATGTGTTCAAAGATGTCAGGCTTCAAGGTGCCAGTCAGTCTTCCGACCTCTATTTCAAAGTAGAACGTAAAAGTAAAAGGTCAAAAGATCAATCTGTGATTTACCTTCTTGCCGGTACCGGCGGAGAGCAATTCATTTCTGAAAGTTCTGATCCTACGACGTATCGTGCAGCCATGGATTTTCTAAACGGCTTTGTAGACCAATCTGCACAATATAAATTGAATATAGATATCAAAGGACAGGAAAACGCAGTGAAAGATGCGGAGAAAAGGTTGGATAAATTAATAGAAAATGAAAAAGATCTGAATAAAAAGATTGACCAACTTCAAAAAGACTTGAAAAAAAACAGGAACGACCAGGACGATCAGCAAAAGAAGGTTGAAAATGAAAAGCGGAAGTTGGAAAAACTGAAAGACCACTCCAGCAATTAATACAGTAGTTCCAATTCGTGAGAATACCTGTGTGATCTCTGAATAGGTGAAAGTGAGGCCTTACGCGGATCAATGATAATGTACCTGGCAGAAATTACAAAAAAAAGTACGGCGCTTCGTCTTACCCAGGTATTCTTTAATGAACTTTTCTCCGTCGCGTTGACAGCTTTTTTTAGTATACGCCTGCCAGTGTTTTCGTAAGGTGTATTTCTTCTTCCATTCCAGGAAATCAAAGCTGTAGACCCGTGCCTGTAATATGAGTTCAGATAGTTTCCTGGAAGGTAATTTTCCAATTTTAGTTTTTGGATGAACTCTGATCCTGTAAAGAACTTCATTTTTGATGATGTTCCCCACACCGGAAAAAATGTTTTGATCCAGCAATGCATCTGTTACCAATGTTTCCGGTTGTGCCTTTAATTTCTTCCTGGCTACTTTGGGATCCCACACTTCACTCAACACATCCACCTTCCAGTCGTAAATCTCATCGAGCGGTTCATCAATCATTTTTACCGCACAGGTGTATAGATTAATCTGTCCCCTGGCAAATGAAATACTTAAGCGGGGTATGGTCTCTTTTGTTTCATTGACAAGGTATTTGCCAAACATCAAAAAGTGAACGCGGATCGTGAAATGATCAAAACAAAAAAGCAGATGCTTGCCCCATGTTCTAATGGCGATTAATTTTCTATTGATGAGTCGCTCCTTATCTATTTTCGAATTACCCGATACCGAGATCACTTTTTTTCCGACAAAGCGTAGCATTTCCTCCTTTGCAATAACCAGTGATGGTCCTTCAGGCATATCATTTTGGTAGAACTCATACAAAGGCTGCGCCATTTTAATGTAGGGTGCCTACCTCTTATGATCATTCAATGTTGTGGATAACAAAGGTGACCACGCCCCTTATATAAAAGAGTGAGGTGTCGAACAATTCGATCGGTGAAAGACTTTCAGTTGCAGGCAACAGTCGTTTTCTATGATTGTTGATGTCCAGTCGGCGGATCAAAAGCGTACCATCCAGTTCTGCAATCACCACCTTTCCTGATGTAGCTTCCAGCGAACTGTCTGCAATCACTACATCTCCAGGTTGTATGCCAGCGCCTTTCATGGAATCAGTGTGCACCCGCATGAAAAAAGTAGCAGAACGGTTTTGAATCAAGTATTCATTAAGGTCAATTGGATGCTCAGCAAAGGAGTATCCACCTGGAATGGAATATTTCGCAGACGGATCGGAGGGTGGGGACACCAGGCCTTGTGCATCAGTTGATGATACGTTGGTAGGGTTTTTCATTTACTAAAATATTTAGTAAATGTATAGGAAACTTTATTAAGAATTAAATTAATTCTCGTGATAAAAAGAAATCAGGAAAGTATATAAAGGCAAGTAAAAATGAAACTAACTTAACTCAATCCTATTCATTCATGTTGAAGAAAACGAAAACGTCTTCAATGTGGTGAATATCCGGCAATACAATGGCGCTGCCTGTTAGCTTTTATCATGGTGGGTAAACTGGCCGGTAGTAGCATGATGACCCTCACTTAATTCTTCCAGCATTTTTTTATTGAATGCCTCCAGATCGTCAGGACTTCTACTGGTTACCAAACCATTGTCTACCACTACTTCCTGATCAACCCAAATAACACCTGCATTTATCAAATCTGTTTTAAGTGATGGATAAGAAGTCATGGTTTTCCCCTCCAGCATACCTGTTTCTATCAGCAACTGCGGACCATGGCATATGGCAGCTAACGGTTTTCCCTGCTCCATGAAATATTGTGCAAATGCAATACAGTCTGTGTTTAAACGGAGCTTATCAGGATTCAGTACACCCCCAGGCAGCACCAGCAGGTCATAATCTTCAGGGTTAGCATCTTTGATATGCTTATCCACAGCTATTTCAATACTCCAGTGATCATGATTCCAGGCTTTTACTTTTCCGCTTTGAGGAGAGATGATATGAACAGTCACTCCAGCCTGCTCCAGGGCATTCATCGGGCTGGTGAGTTCCACTTCTTCAAAACCATTTTCTGTAAGTATAGCTGCCGTTTTACCTTTTACATCTTTAGTCATGAGCTTCTTTTCTTGTGTATTTTAATTCTGCAAAAACCAAACCATTCCACTGGCATGCCGGTACCACTGAAAAGAAATGTATTTTCAATTCTTACAAAATTTAAGGATGGCTACTATACTGTTCCGGTTATTATTTTTTTTCCTGCTGATCGTTTTATTTCATTGCAGCCCCTACTATGCTACTAACAAGCTGTATCAACAACAGGCCAGGCAATATGCAAGGACCATCAGGCAGGTTCCTGTAAAAGATTCTTTCAATACGGGGAGAAGGATAGGCACCACAAATTTCAATATGAGGAAACCCAATTTTGTGATCATTCATCATACGGCACAAAAAAGTTGCGAACAAACACTAAACACATTTACCACCCAGAAAACTCAGGTAAGTGCACACTATGTTATTTGTAAGGATGGAACCATACATCACCTGTTAAACGATTACCTGCGTGCCTGGCATGGAGGGATTGCAAAATGGGGCAACCTGACAGACATCAATTCCTCTTCCATTGGCATTGAAATAGATAATGACGGCTTTGAACCGTTTACCAGTGAACAGATCAATAGCTTGCTGATATTACTTTCCCACCTCAAAAAAACCTATGCAATACCAACAGCTAATTTCATTGGACATGCAGACATAGCTCCAACAAGAAAAAATGATCCTCAGGTGAATTTTCCATGGAAGGAATTGTCTGACAAGGGATTTGGCTTATGGTGGAGTGATACTACAGGGGTTTCATTACCTCCTGATTTTAATGGGACACAGGCTTTAAGAATCATTGGCTATGATATCAGGGATTCAATGGCGGCCATCCGTACCTTCAAAAGGAAATATGAGCAACTGGATCAAGACTCAGTTTTGAAAACGGAGGACCTGAAAATTCTGTTTACACTTTACAAAAAGTACGAATAGAAAAAATACAGGATTCTTATCGTAAATATCCGTCACGAAGTACGTGTGTTTACCATTGACCCGCAGACAATAGATTGTATCTTTCTGAGGTAAACCGTATGTTATGAAAGCTTCTTTACTTTATATATCATTTCTGTTTTCCATCTGGTCTCATGCCCAGGACGGCCATCTCAATAATTTACCAGCCGGTATATATGAAACTCTTCTAAAAGATAATCTGGTGAAATGGGAACGGGGTGACATCATTATTCTGGAAGACGGAAAGTATAAAATGTCATCAGGCAATGTAATTGGAGACTATCGATTCAGCATTACAGCTCAGCGCATTTTTTTTACTTCAGGACCATTAAAGAACATGTACGCAAGAACCTCTCAGCGTAATGACGGACCCGCCATTTTTCTACCGCTATCAGAAAATGAACATCAGGGAAATAAACTTCCATCGGAAGTTTGGTGTTATTACAGGCATTGATCCTATTCCATCACCAATCTCATGCATTTGTTCGATCATACTTCCTTTATGAGGACCTTATACTCATTTAATCAACAGGCTTAAACAGCACTAAATATTCCGTATTCTTGCTTACTGGTTACTGCTGGCAACTTATTTGCAGTACACTTAAAACTTCAAGTATGAATGTGAAACGCACTTTTGGGATCATTCTGACCATTTTGGGAATTTCAGGCCTGATTTACTGCGCTACCCTGTTTATGAGTGCCAAGGGAACAGAAACCCAGGTTAAGACGCTGATGGTTTATGGAATTCTGGGAGGCATATTTTTCTTTACAGGTATAGGATTGATTCGCACTACTAAAGATGATTCCAGACCACCTGTCAGCTAATCATTGCCCTTTTAGATAACTGTCAATTAGTAACTTGCCGCTGTGGGTTTGATTTTGAATATCGATACAGCAGTGCAAAGTGCTTCTGTGTGCCTGTCAACGGAACTTGCTGTATTGAACGTTAAGATCAATGATAACCAGAAGGATCATGCCGCCTGGTTGCATATGGCCATCAGGGAATTAATTCATGAAACAGGAGTGTCTTTATCACACGTGGATGCTATTGGGATCTGTGCTGGGCCCGGTTCCTACACTGGGCTCCGTGTAGGCATGGCCGCTGTCAAAGGACTTTGTTATGCACTCCACATTCCCATGATCACCGTAAGTACCTTAAAGGTCATGGCCATGGCTGCACTGGATAGGTCTGAAGCCCTGCTTTGTCCAATGATCGATGCCAGAAGAATGGAAGTATTTACTGCCGTATATGATCAGGATTTCAATGAATTACTTCCAGCCACTAATATGATTCTCTCCGATAATTCCTTGGAGGGTTTCCTGAACAGGAGCAAGGTTTTATTTTTTGGGAATGGCAGCAAAAAATTTCAACTTTTGATGAACCATCCAAATGCTACTTTTATAGACAACAACTACAATGCTTCACATATGGTTACATTAACAAATAAGAAATTTTCCGTAGGGGATTTTACGAATATTATTTACTCAGAACCCTTATATGGAAAGGAATTCTACTCAACTTTCAAATAATGTTATCAAAAAAAGTGCAATTGTACTTTTTTGATTTGCAATAGTGTGAACAAATGATAATTTTGTATTAGATAAGAAGAATAAACTATGAATAACGAATTACTCGAACCCGCACTCTCTTCTTCCGCTGAATTGAAAATTGATGTGATCCAGCTGAAAAAAGCTGCGCTCATTCTTAGAGCCATCAACCATAAGCTTCGTCAACAAATTATGAAGCTCATCCATCAGAACGGAAAGATGACTGTTACAGAAATCTATGTAAAGCTCCGATTGGAACAATCTGTTGCATCGCAGCACCTGGC
>JANLYU010000269.1:0-2579 GCA_031365785.1 Flavisolibacter sp.
AGGCAGCACCAAATTATTTTCATACTCCAACAGCAGCATAAATCAGCCTGGTTCTTCAAAAAAAATTAAAAGCAGGCGTAATGGCAGAATGATTTCTCAGGCTTCAGGCAGTGCAGAAGAAATTATTACGAACAAAGAAGAACAGGCTGATTTTAAAAATGAGATTGTAAAAAAAGAGATTGCTGAAAACGATAAAGAGGTTGAAGATGTGGTGAGTATTCAAACAAAAGAAAACCCTGTTGCAACAAAAAACGATGAGCCTGCACAGCAACAAAAAGCTGATGATAAAAAAACGGCAGCAGTAAAGGAAGACACAAAGCAGGAAAATAAAACTGTTGCAAAAGAAAAAAGTAAACCAGCAAACAAAGGATGGTATTTGCTGGCAACTGCAGGTACCGATGCAGGCAGCACCAAATTATTTTCATACTCCAACAGCAGCATTACGCCAAAGTATGGCATAGGCCTGGGCTACAGAATCAGTAACAGGCTGAGTGTGCAAACCGGTTTTTATGCAAGCAATAAAAAATATGTGGCAGCACCGGAGGACTACAGCATGAAGCCGGGTACTTACCTGAGCATGGTACACATGCAAAAAGTACAAGCGGCCTGTTTGATTTATGAAATACCGCTGACAGTAAGGGTTGATTTAATAAAAAAGCCATCATTTATTTTTTATGGAACTGCAGGCTCGTCATACTACATTATGCAGACAGAAGATTATGATTATTTCTACGATTATTATGGGCAGAACCATGATGCCAAATGGCAATACACGGGCAATAAGCATTTGTTTTCTGTTATCAATTTTTCTGTTGGGATAGAAAAGAAATTGTCAAATAAATTTTCTTTGCTTGCCGAACCTTCATTCGGTATTCCATTAAAAGGCGTGGGTGATGGGAAAGTAAAATTGTATTCTTCCTCTTTGCAGGTAGGATTCAAATACAATTTTCTAAAAAAGTAGTTGCATTTGCAAGGCCAGTAACAGGCATTTTAAAGGCTTTATACCGCTATTGCCCCGGCGATGGAATAGTTTTATTAAATATTTGGATATTTTTAAACAGGTAGCTATCTTCGCCGTCCCTTATTTAAGGTGGAACTAAACCCTATTATGTAACCCAAAAAAATGTCTATTTTTTATGGCTGTTAAAATGAGACTGCAACGCCATGGCTCTAAAAAGAGGCCATTCTACTTCATCGTAGTAGCAGACGCAAGAAGCCCACGTGATGGCAAATTCATTCAGAAACTTGGTACGTACAATCCACTGACCGTTCCGGCCACAATCCAGATCGATCGTCAGAAAGCATTGGACTGGTTGCACAAAGGTGCTCAGCCAACCGATACTGTACGCCGCATCCTTTCTTTTAAGGGCGTATTGTATTTGAAACATTTGCTTCGTGGTGTTACTCTTGGTTTGTTCGATGAATCAGTTGCCATGCAGAAATTTACTGTATGGACCTCTGAACATGATACCCATGTAGCGAAGCGCCATGCTGCCCACAAAAAAGCAAGAAGGGACGACCGCAACCAACCTGTCGTAAGAAAGGTGGAAACTGCAACTGCACCTGAAGCTCCGGCGGCTCCGGCAGAAGAAGCAAAGACAGAAGAATAATACATCTGTTTGGAAATTCTTTAAGCAATCTCTTTTTGGGATTGCTTTTTTTATACCGTCTCAGTACTCAGTACTGAGTACTAAGTACTAAGACATGAACCAATATTTTAAAATAGGTAAACTTGCTGCCAGCTTTGGGCTGAAAGGTGAAGTTGTGTTACAACACAGTTTGGGTAAAAAAACATCCTTAAAAGGATTGGAAACAATTTTTGTGGAAGAAGGCAAGGATAATTTTATGCCCTACTTTATTACATCTGCTTCTATTAAAAATGATAAGGAAGTTTTTATAAAGAT
Source organism: Flavisolibacter sp. (assembly GCA_031365785.1). Lineage (GTDB taxonomy): Bacteria > Bacteroidota > Bacteroidia > Chitinophagales > Chitinophagaceae > Flavisolibacter. The sequence continues at coordinate 1,905 of JANLYU010000269.1, forward strand.
TGAAGGTGTCGATACAAAAGAGATTGCCCGTAAGCTTACACCAAAAGAAGTATGGATAACGGAAGATGATTTTAAAAAGTTTGCTGCAAAATCATCGCCCATTTCATTGCTTGGTTTTAATTTGATAAACGAAGATGAAGACCTGGGAGAAATAATAGAAGTGATTGAACAGCCTCATCAAATTTTATGTTCCATTTTGCTTGATGGCAAAGAAGCATTGATACCCATTCATGATGAATCACTGGAGAAAATCGATAAGAAAAACAGGAAAGTTTTTGTAACACTGCCTGATGGCCTGCTGGATATTTACCGCTGATTGTTTTGTACCTTAGTAATGTGAATACAATTCCACAACGCATCATCGCCCATTTTGATCTGGATTCATTTTTTGTTTCAGTTGAAATTTTAAATGATCCTTCGCTTAAAGGCAAGCCTGTGTATGTAGGCGGACATGACAGGGGCGTAGTGGCAGCCTGTAGCTACGAAGCAAGAAAGTTCGGTATTCATTCTGGCATGCCCAGCAAACAGGCAAGACAGCTTTGTCCGCAAGCCATTGCATTAAAAGGTACAAGAGGAGAATATAGCCGCTATTCAAGATGGGTAACACAAATTATTGCAGCTAAAGCGCCGCTGTTTGAAAAAGCATCTGTTGATGAATTTTATCTTGACCTCACT
>JANLYU010000068.1:0-1904 GCA_031365785.1 Flavisolibacter sp.
GTATCAGCAGCAGCTGGGATCAGCCATACTTTCTTACATGAATATGAAAAAAGCAATTTTTCTTTCACGCCTTCGTTGAAAATAAATGCCGGCACACATGAGTATTTCAGCTATATGAGTAGTTCGAAGTTCATTTCTAACAGTAAAGATTTTAATAACTATATCAGTAAAAAAATAGGTAATAAAAATCAAAACAAAAATTCAACCCCCACCTTTTCCCTCAACAACCTTGAAGTGGGGCTCCGGCCTTCTTTTGATCATGGCCCTTTTGACATCAGTCTGGCCAGTGGATGGTTTCTTCCTTTTTCCAACTCGTCTGGAGTGAGTTCTTTCTGGCAATTAAGGCTCATGTATGATTTCTAAAGATTCGTTTTCATTATTCATTCTAAAATATCACTTATGAAATTAACAACTGTCCTTGCTTCTTGCGCATTCCTATTAGCCAGTAACATGGCTGTTCAAGCACAGGATCAAAAGTCTGGCGCGGTGGCCCTACAGCAGGAGCATTCCCAGATTAAAGACCATTACGAGCAGCAGAAAAGTACCATTGAAGCATCTTACAAAACAGAAATGAGCGCTTTAAAGGCACAAACCAATCTCACACCGGCTCAAAGAAAAGAACAGCGTATGGCTATACAAAAGCGATACAATGAACAAAAGCGAAGCAACCAGGAAGCTTATGAAGTTGCCAAAGGAACGCTGAAAACAGATCGAAAAGAAACCAGAGAAGACAGGAAGGAAAACAGGATAAAGCCGGATCAAAAACCAGCCAAAATGGTTCACCCGGTAAAAACACCCAGACCCATGAAGCATTGATCAATTGATTACCCTAAAACCATTCAGTGATCCTGAATGGTTTTTTTATGCTTTCCATTGAGGTGGTCCCTTGGTGCAATAAGTGAATCAGGAATGCTTCACCCGCCAGAATTGATTCAATTACCCTTTCGTAACATGGCTGCATATTCATTAGGTAACGGGCTATTTTCTATGGCTTTGGCCGCTTTTTCAACATCATATTTAAACCTGATAAAATCCACTTTTACTACATCCTTACCAGATGTTGAACTATTTTGATCAATAGTAAGCATCACATAACACCCCTCTGGATTATTGTCTTTTGGCTTACCTACAGAACCAATATTGATGGCATGACGATAATGTGGGTGATCACCTGGCACGGTGGGTAATATTCTGTAATAAGGTTTGTGAGTATGCCCAAAACACATAATGTCAGCATCAGCACTTTCCATGATCCTCATCATGCTTTTTTCATCCCTATCTTCAAACAAATATTCATTGATTTTTCTTGGGCTCCCATGTACTAATAACAAATTGAGCGTGTCACTATTCAACTGAAATTCTACCTTAATGTGTGCTGGTAGTGTTCTTAAATATTTTCTTTCATCCGGTTTTACAATTGAATTAGTGTAGGAGATTGAGATTTTACCCATGTCTTTTTCATGATCTTCTTTATAGGCACAACCACAATCATCACTCATCAAACCTATACCCTGATCGTAATTGCCTGCTATGGTTGGAATGCCCCTGTTTCGGATCTGATTAATTACCTCATTAGGCCAGGTGTTATAACCAACCAGGTCACCCAAACAATAAATTGAATCCGGTTTTGTTTGTTCCATGCTTTCAAAGCAGGCTTCAAGAGCTGGCAGATTAGCGTGTATATCACTGAACAGAGCTATTCTCATTGTTAATTGAGGTTGAATTATATTTGATACGGAATAGTTGACTGTTAACCTATCTTGCAACAGGCGCTTATTGAATTTGACCTATCCATCTTACGATACCAAAACTGAACTTATTCTTTCTGATTCTCCCAGAACAATATATAGGATATTAGGCTAAATGGATTATGGATTTGAAGTTATTTTTCTTGTACTACCATT
>JANLYU010000401.1:0-3593 GCA_031365785.1 Flavisolibacter sp.
AAAGACACTTCGGGACCTTCCATGAATATTCTGATCAAATTAATGTCTATTGTTTCCCTGGTGATAGCCCCTACCCTTGCCGACCTTTTCCATACTAAAAATAATGTAAGGCACGATGCAGCGAAACCAATGCAGGGTCGGTCTATATATGTAAGTAAGATATCCGTCCATTCCGACAATACTTTTATATTAAAATAGTTCTGCTTTGTGAGAGAAAAAAAGGCTCCTCCCGTTTTGCGGGAGGACTTTTTGTTTTCAGCCCTCCCTCTTCAAATTTACTATAGATCAAGGCGGTCCCTTTCCTGAAAACCTGGACTTTCCACCCCACTGTTAATAAAAATAAAATATCGCAGCCAGGCGATGCATATACGAAATGGATCGTATATTCGGGATGAAATGTTTCATTATGGGTGCTAAATACATCAAACCAACAGAAAGTGAACTTGAAATTCTCAATATCCTTTGGGAGAAGGAGACTGCAACAGTACGGGAAGTTCATGAAGATTTAGCACGCATTAAAGACGTAGGCTATACTACTACTTTGAAGCTCATGCAGATCATGCATGAAAAAGGATTGGTGAAAAGAGATGAATCCATGAGAACTCATATTTATCAGCCTGCGGTGAACAGGGCCAAAACGCAAAAACATCTTTTGGATAAAATGATCAATTCTCTTTTTGGTGGCTCTTCTACTCAACTTATATTACAAGCGCTGGGTGGGGGAAATCAAAAAGTTTCATCTGAGGAACTGGAAACGATACAAACCTTAATTAACAACCTCAAAAAACAGTAACATGGCTGGCTGGAGCCATTCGCACTTTTTGCTCTCTTTAGGATGGGCTATCCTGAATAGTTTTTGGCAACTGGCCTTCCTTTGGTGTTCCTATCTGTTATTAGGGCACGTGTTGAATTTTTCGTCTTCCAGAAAATACCAGCTTTCGGTAGCTTCTATAGGTGCAGGATTTATATGGTTTTTATTTACTTTCTTTTACTATCTGGACAACACGATTACCAATCGTTTTTCCATTTTCAATTCTTCTATACTGGAAACTTACGAGTGGTTGAACATTGCTTTGCTATCAGCTTCTATTTCTTATTTAGCCCTTTTTGTTTTTCCCATTTATCAACTATTCATCAATTGGAAATTTTTGCTGAAGATCAAAAAAAACGGGTTGCATAAAACAACCCCGGCGAACCGTTTATTTGTCAGCCACATTTCTACACTGCTGGGTATACAAAGGAAGGTGGGTATTTACGTGTCAGAATGGGTGAATTCCCCAGTTACCATAGGATTTGTGAAACCTATTATTTTATTACCAGTGGCCGCGCTCACGAATCTGTCAACGATACAGGTGGAGGCCATTTTATTACATGAACTGTCTCATATACGCCGGTGCGATTACCTGGTGAACCTGATCACCAGCATGATTCATACCATCATGTATTTTAATCCTTTCATGAAATTCTTCATTAAAAATATTGAGGTAGAGCGTGAAATATGTTGTGACCAGCTGGTTTTACAATTCGGGTATGATAAAGTGGGATATGCTTCTGCACTGTTGACACTGGAAAAATTATCGTCACATTGTCATTTACTGGCATTAGGTGCCTCAGGGAAAAGTTATTTACTGACAAGGATAGAAAAAATTATAGGAGCCGAAAAGAAAAATGGAGTGGAAAGAAACCAACTGGGGCGCATTGTAGGAGCCTTGCTTTGTATCATTGTATTGAATTCGGTTTTCATTTTCAACAGCAAAAAAGAAAAGGACACGTCATTATATCAAAATAACCTTAGCGCCCCTTTTGCTTTGTTCGATCCCTTAAGAAACAATTCAAGTGCTAGCTATCACTCTAAGTTAAAATATCATGAAAATAAAAAGGAGATGATAAAATCATCCGAAGCAACTATCGTGAATGTTCCAGTTGATCCGCTGATTGAATCTAAGACGACACAAAAGAGTCACCTGGAAAACCAATGGAGAAATGTGGTTCTGGATGAAATAGATGCTGGTCTTACTTTTGAAGAAAAAGCCGGTATAAAGAAAAATGTTAAGGCCACAAAAAAGGTAGTAGGAGATTATCAATGGAAAGAAATTGAAAATTATATGATTGGCGATGCCATGAGCGAAAGTGAAAAATCAAAAGCCAAGAATGAATTTTTGAAAGCGCTTGAATCTTCGGTAAACTGGAAAAATATTGAAAATGTAATGAAATCGAAGTACCATGAGATCGATTGGAATAAGGTGAATACGAAAATTAAACTAGCCCTGGTCAATTTGAAACTGGATAGTTTGCAAAAAAATTACAGCGCTATTCTTTCTCAGCTGAATGCCATCCATACAGAGGATAGCATCACGAATGTTACCAATGTCAACCCCATGCCTGACCAATCCCTGAAAGAGATCCAGCAGGCAAAAGATGAAATTCGTAAAAGTATTTTAGTGATCCGTGCATTCAGAAATCCTAAAAAAGTGGTCCGGTTATAATCACCAAATATTCCTTGGGCAGGTATCGCCATAATGATTACCAATAAGAAAACCGATTAAAATTTCATGTGTCCCCCTGCTGGTTGTTCTGAGATTTGAAGTAGTAAAATCGTAAGCATATCCCAGATTGAAAGTATTACCCACATTAATTCCCAGCATAGCAGCATAACCGTCTTTTAACCTGTAACTACCTCCGACCCATAAAAGATCGCGGTATTGCAATTTCAAGTTGACATCCAATTGCGGATCAATTGACGGAACATACTTTACCATGAACGAGGTAATGGCATTCACATCATCAGCTACCAAAAACCTATATCCCGCAGTTCCAAATAAGTGGGGAACAATCTTAAATCCCAGATTTTCATCGAGGAAAGCTACTTTTTGCGGGATGACCTGCTGCGCACTGATTCCTAAAAAATAATCCCTTGCATACAACCACAAGCCAGCAGAAAGATCAGGCCTTATTCTAAAAACCGAAGCGGCAGTACCCTGTGCAGGGTCGGTAACATCTCCATTATTGAAAGTGGATTTTGATCCATCCCGCCCAATTTTTTGAATACCGGCGGCAAATCCAGCCGACAAGTTCGTTGTGGGCGACAAACCGATGTGGTAAGCATAAGACAGCGATGCTGAAAATCGATTATATAAACCAGTCCTGTCATTGATGATACTAGCACCTACGCCGTGATGTGCTTCAGACGCGGTATAATTTTGCCAGTAGGCACTTCCCCGTGGATTTTCTCCCGGCACATTAAAAGAAGTAACCGATGTCTTATAATCTTTCTTACCTATGGGCATATGCACTGTCAAATACGCGGTCCTAGGAGCACCATTCAGTCCTACCCACTGATCCCTCGCGCTTACCTTCAGATCTGTATAATTTTCAATTCCGCTCAAAGCAGGATTCAGAATATAGTTGTTCAAAATATACTGTGTATACTGAGGCTTTTGCTGGGAAAAAGCAACTTGACAAACTATTAACTGAATGGAAAGCAGGGCAATCTTCATCTGATAATATCTACAAAACCTGAAATTTGTTTCCTTCCGTTTTTTGGATCAATGATATAGTAATAAGTTCCCGCAGGCAGCGGTTTACCTTTAAAG
>JANLYU010000463.1:0-5950 GCA_031365785.1 Flavisolibacter sp.
GGATAATATATATAGAACATAGGTGATTGTCCTCTCTCTACCTTAGTTCCCTCAATATATTCTGTTTTCAACGGACAGATAGCATTGATGCGGCAGAACATGCGACTGGCTTCCCTGTCAAAAACCCACTCTTCCTTGATCCTGATCTTCATGACAGATTTAGCATTGAAAGTTTTTGGGGTAACCACTCTTTCAACAATCTTGGAAGGATCATTAATATCAGTTACATTATTGGTATCCGCTCCCGCGCCTCCCATTTTTTCCTGCACCTGGGCCAGGTTCAATGGTATAGTAAACCTTTCGTCTTCAAACGCCATTACTTCGCCTTTCTTCACAGCATTCAAAAGGATACTGATAAACCTCTGGTCGCCGTTATCTTCTTTATTATCATACCGGAAAGGCTGATTCATCTTTTCTCTCAGGTCAAGTTCTCTCCATACTTTTTCAGCATACAGGGCATCATCATAACGCAGGTGCTCATAAGGCAAAGGAGTCCTTTGGTTCATGATCTCACTGCGTGTTTCAAATGCACCATCAGGTCTCATTCCTTTGTGAATAACAGTATCCAAACCACCATCGGCTCCAGAACTGTCGATCCTGATCGGAATATTCCCGTAAGGATTGCTGTTCATTGGCAGATTACCATTGTTAGTTTGACCCTGGGCCTGGGTACCTGTAGGAGGAGGTGCAGTCCTTCGGTTACCCCTTCTTTGCGCATTGGCTTCCATGATTACTGTGGAAAGCAGCAAAAAGAGCAAAGACGTTTTAATAAGCGTACGTTTCATGTTGAACGTTTTAATTAATATTATAAAGCAGCGATGGTAACTTAACTGTTCTTCCATCAGGTCCGGTACAATAAATGTCTTCTATAGTCAGAATGTCACCACTTTTCATATTTTTGATCATGTTCTTAGCCGGATTGGTAAACGTTTGACCGGTACAGGCTTGTTTTACCACATCCCCATTGTCATCGATACCGACCACATTGAATTTGACAACGGTATAGGTCAACTTCAAAGGAAAGTTCTCGATATAGGCACCTACACCCGGTTGGGCAGACATGGCAGCTGCACTTACATAATCACCACTTTTCTTACCACCTACAGTTGCATTTGGCTGAGGCATTTGCCTTACGCGGAAACTGGATGAACCTATGTTTTTACCATCAGCTACAGCACTTATCACACAATTATCACTTTGTTGCGAAACACGAACGATGAACTCACCCGGAGCGGTTCGCTGCGGAGTGGCACCGCCGCCTTGTGCGGTGATGTTGATCTTTTCAGCACCTACACCACTGGCTGAAACTGTGATTTTATTGGGGTAACCAATATACAACACATTCATTTCAGGCAATGCGATTGCAGTACTGGCTTGTCCAACAGTATAATTCACCAGGCGGTCAATAACTTTTTGATTACCATCCTGGTCCTGGTAAGTGATGTGTACCGGAATAGATTTGGCACCCAGGCCGGCTGCAGCCTGTGTGGTATAGCGGACAAAACCGCTATCACCAATTTGTTGTGATTGGCCACCAATGGAAATGGTAGGCTTGGCAGCAGGACTGAAAGCACCCACGCCAGCTTTGATTTCGATGGATTGACCTGGCATCAGGTAATTAGAACTTTGGCCAATGATGGGTTCAAAATTTGTGAAACGAATCACTACCTGACCTACCTGCTGGTGACAAAAAGCCACCACTTTATTTTCTGATGTTTTTACATCATTCTGGAATTTGCTCAGTATCGTAATGGCAGCTACAGTAGGCACCATATGGAAGTAAGCAGCATCCCATGTTTTATTTCCTTTGTCCTGCACTTTAGGCATAGACAAGTCGATTTGCTAAGAGTTCTGATATTCCTTTGCAATAGCAGGATCTATCGCCAGAAGATCATCTTTATATTGCTGCAACCTAGCCCGAAGCTTGGGTCCTTCTTTTTCTTCAATCATGATCCTTGTTGCAATGTCAAGGTTATCGGCTTTGAAGGAAGAGTCAAACTTATTTTCCTTGGTAGGATTGAAAGATGCTGCTTTAAGGATCCTGCTTCTTAAATCCTGAATGTAATTATACATATCAGCAGATAATTGCTGTGCCTTTTCTGCTTTCGGATACCAAATATTTGCCTTCACTGCGGAGGCAGGTTCACTCTTTTTGTCTTCGAGTGATTTCATGATATTGGCAGTAGAGTTGTTGATGGTGCCATTGGTAGCCATCAAGCTGTTATCTACGGTTCTAAAGGCATTTAGGATCTCTGCAGATACATTCAGTGCCAGCATTGCTGTAAGCACCAAATACATAAGGTTGATCATTTTCTGCCGTGGCTCTGCTGGTAGTGCCATATAGGTTCAAAATTTTTAGTCGCTTAGGTAATGGTTTTTCGTTTTGATAACGTGCTGTCACGTTTATTATTATCTGCCTTGCATAGCGCTTAGCATGTTGCCATAGATATTGTTCAGCTTACCCAGGTTGGTGGCAAGTCCGGATACCTGTTCTTTAACCTTTTTAGCATCTTCGGCAGTACCCATCATCACATTGGATGCTTCTGCCAGCTTACCATAGAACTGATTCAATGATTTCAAATGGTTATTGCTTTCCTGCAATTCCAGTTCATAAATGGTATTCAATGAAGAAAGGTTTTTAGTCAATACCTGGATCTGATCGTGGAAAGCTCTAGCGCCTTCTGAAGCCTTATTGAATGCACCGACAGAGTTAGCGGCATTCACATAAGCATCTTTAACGCTGGATAATGCCTGGGTAACTTCCTTGGTTTTCTGTGTATAGTCACCGGTGGCAGCTACTACGTCAGTAATATCATTCATATTACTGATGGTGGTGTTCAATTTCTTGAAGCCTTCTCCAAGTCTGTTCAGGTTGGTAGGGGTAATGTCAGCGGCAAGCATAGCCTTGTCAAGAGATCCTAATACATCGCCGGGAGCTGTTGCTTTTTTACCATGACCATCATCAATGGCTGGGTAACGGATGTAAAGAAAACCATACACTAGGAATACGAGGGCTTCTGTTGTTAAACCGATTTTCAGCCACATGTCTGCATCGGGTGCGTGAAGAATCTTTCTTAATGCACCCCAGATTACTACTGCGGCGGCGATTGAGACGAATACGTCTACCAGTTTACTTACTTTGGGTGGGATAGCTGCTGCCATAAAAAAAACTTTGATTTTTTAAAGAATGATTGGTTATTAAAATTTTACAATATTAAATTCAAAAGGTAAAAAAAGGAGTTGTTGTCAACTCCTTACTATTTTTTAGTAATTGATCACTTGCGTCTGCCTGAAGGTGCAGGTAAATCAATTACGGAACGGAAACCGATGTATGATTTGGTAGAATCCTGGTATTCGTAGGTACGTGTACCAGTTTGCAGGTAATACCCTACATCTTTCCAGCTTCCGCCACGAATTACTTTACGCTTCATCTTCGGAGGGTCAGAATCCTTAGCATTCCAGCGAACATCAGGATTCATGTCATGTTGGAAAGTGTATGAACCTTCATAAAAGATTGAAGAAGTCCATTCAGCCACGTTTCCGCTCATGCAATACAGGCCATAATCATTAGGCCAGTAAGCATCAGCACGTACTGTATAGAAACCACCATCTTCAGGATAATTACCGCGGCCGGGTTTGAAGTTAGCCAGCAGACATCCTTTCTTATTTCTCAGGTAATAGTTACCCCAGGGGAACATTGATTGTGAACGGCCACCGCGGGCAGCGTATTCCCATTGCGCTTCTGTAGGCAAACGGAAATCAGATTCCTGCGCTCTTTTCTTAGACTCCAGCCAGGAGTTCATATACTGTGTTCTCCAGTTACAGAAAGCATCAGCCATTTTCCAATTCACACCAACCACCGGATAATTTCCAAATGCCGGGTGGGAAAAATAGCGCTTGGTCATGGGCTCGTTATAAGCATAAGCAAAATCACGAATCCAGACAAGGGTATCAGGGTATACACGAACAGGAAATCTTTCAATAAAAGTAGAACGGGGCTTGTTGGCATTTTCCCTCTTGGCAGCTTCTTTCAAATCAAAACGTTCTACCTGATAAACCAGTTTGGAAGGATCAATTTCCTTTTTTCCAAAAATGCGGTCTTCAGGAGGAAGGATCAGGTCTGACAACTGTTCAAGAATTTTGGGATCACTCCATTTCACATTTTTCATCTTGGCCCAATCGATGTGCTCGTTACCATCGCCGTCGGCTTTCACATAACCCATTTTCTTGGCTGCAATAGAATCTCTTACCCAGGTAACGAATTGTCTGTACTCGTTATTGGTAATTTCAGTTGCATCCATCCAGAAGCCACTAATTGAAACGGAACGATTACGTGCGCTGAAAGCATATGCAGGATCTTCGTCACTGGGACCCATATGAAAGGTTCCCTGAGGGATAAACACCATGCCAGGAGGCTTTGGCAAAGTATAACGATTGCCGGGTGCTATACCATGGAGCTGACCATCATTGGGCAGGCTTCCACCTTTGTTTTTACTAGATCCGCAGCTTGCGAGTACTATGGTCGCAAGGGCGATAACAATGAAGTAATGGTTTTTCATTTTCATACACAAGGGTATTGGGCAAATATAACGTTTTGCAATATTTGGTAACACAAGGTTATAATTAATTTTTCTCATTTCCAAGCTCTAAAATGTTTTTTTACCACGATAACATTAACGCCTATTTATCACTGGTTATTGTACTCTTTTTCAAAAAATTACTATCAAACAAGGCTAAAAAACCCTCCATAGAACTGGCGGGAGCCTTACATGCGTAATTTTCACACAGGTAAAGGTTGATTCCGCTAGTTTCAGGCTTACCTGCCAATAAAGGATAACCGGGTAGGGATGTTGGGAAGGATACAATCAATTTATGTGAAATAAATATGCCAAGTATTTTAGCGAGGTAATTTTCCCACTCCTGGCCAATTATGGTGATTTCCTTGGTACCCAGGACCATTTCATACATCAGCGATAACCAAACTCCAAAGGATGTGGGATACTTAGTGACTACTGCTGCCAGGGCAGTTATCATATTTAAGGCCCTGTTTTTCCAATCTTTCTTATCCAACAGAATCGAAAGGCGGTACAGATTATAGGCCATTAAAGAATTTCCGGAGGGAGTGGCGCCGTCGTATAATTCTTTTTTACGAATTGGGATATCCTGCTGGTCTTCATGAGTAAAGAAAAAAAACGGTGTTTCCTGATCACTGAAATTTGCAACTACTGTTTCTGTGATCAGTAATGACCTGTCAAGATACTTCAGGTCTCCCGTAACCTGGTACAATTCCAGCAAGGCGGCAATCAGACACCCGTAATCATCCAGGAAAGCCGGAAACCTGGCTGTTCCATTTTTCCAGGTATGATACAGAAGATCCTTTTCTGCCTGGAAAGCCAATAACATAAAATCCATATGTTTGACAGCCACTTCCTTATAATTTTTTTCACCCGTTGCTGCATACGCCTTGCTGAATGAAATATTCATCAGCGCATTCCACCCCAGCAACACTTTGTCATCCAATTGCGGGCGTACTCTTTTATTCCGCTCCGTCATGAGCTTCCTGATACAACTTTCCAATAAAGCCTTCAGTTTGCCAGGTTCCACTTCATGTTTTAGGGCAAAGTCATCCAGTGAAGTTTTCCTTCGGGGTATGTTCTTCCCTTCCCAGTTACCCTCAGTAGTAATATCAAAAAAATCGCAGAAAAGCGGGGCCTCTTCCTTCAAAATATTTGTCACCTCTTCGTGCTGCCAAACATAAAACTTACCTTCTTCACCTTCACTATCAGCGTCTTGAGTAGAATAAAATCCACCATCTATATTCGTCATCTCTATGAATACATATTCAAGTGATTCACTCGCTTTAATTTTATAAAAATCATTTTTAGTAATTTGATAAACATCAAGAAAAAGGCGAATAAGTAGAGAATTATCATAAAGCATCTTTTCAAAG
>JANLYU010000467.1:0-3725 GCA_031365785.1 Flavisolibacter sp.
CAAGAATTGTAGCTCCTGTTAAAGTGTTTTCAAACAAAATATCACCTCGGTGTATGAGCAAGCTGCTTTTGATAAGACTAGCAGAAACATTTAAAGTACCGTCTGCATTGAGAACTGCATTTTTTACAAAAAACATTTCAGTTCCTTTTTTTACAATATAATTAGTACCCGTTAAAATACCCGAAGCCGTCACGCCTTTCCCTGTCAAACCAGTAACTGACCAATGGCGGGAAAACTGTATTCCTTCCGGCGTAGTTTTTACCAGCACATAATTTTTAATGGTGCCTGAAAACTTAATGTTTTCACCCCAACAATAAGAAATCAATGCCGTTGCTGAAAAAGGAACATTTTCAGTAATGGTCATGCCTCTACTGGATATACCTGCCACTTCTCCAATAGTTGATTTTTCATCTATCTTATTGATAGTTGTTGCTTCTTTTTTACAGCTATTTAAAAGGATGAAAAATAATAAAATGAAAAATGTTTTTTGAATGAAGAATAATTGTTTCGTGTTGTTTTAGTTTAATAAATCATTTGATGGAATTGATCTATGAATCTGTAAAATAGCTGAAGTGGCATTCGATTTTGATAAACCATATGTTTATATGATGTATGTCATTTTGTTCGTGACTTAGCGTTCACAAATAAAATCGCAGTCTGGTTGATTGGGGACGATATTTTTATTCTCTGAATACATGACACTTTAAAGATCACGGGTTCATTGCTTTTTCATGTAAGAAGGAACTCAAAATACTGCCGGCATTGTTTGTAATTATTGTACAATTGTTTAGGCTGATAGATCACACCCTGTGTGAACAGAAACAACTTGCAAAAAAGTGCTGATGAATGCAATAAAAAACCCCGGTATTGCTACCAGGGATGGTGGTGTGGGGCGGGATCGAACCGCCGACACAAGGATTTTCAGTCCTTTGCTCTACCAACTGAGCTACCGCACCTTTAGAATCTGCCGGCAGGCAGGTATGAAATAACGAGATATCGAATATCGAAGTTCAAACCTCGGCCTTTAGGGCTTTTAGGGCAGCAAAAATAGTGTTTTCTTCTAATTATTCGGATACCAGTTTCACTGAAAACTTTCTCCATAGATCATACTACTTCTATAAGGCTCCATTTGAATCTTATCAGTATTATTAGTTCCCATAGACGCTCAAAAATTTGATGCGCATGATCTTAAGTTGTTCCCAGTTATAATTACCATCTGCCAGCTCTTCCTGAGCTACCTGCAGTGAAGAGGTTTCACATCCTTTGAAATATTCAATGATCTCTTCCTGCTCATACTCATCGAGCATCTGGTCAATGGCATAATCAAGGTTCAGTTTCGTGCCGCTTGCGGCAATTGTTTCCATTTCTTCAAGCAGGCTGTCAATCCGCAGGTCTTTATTCTTGGCAATCATTTCCAAGGGAATTTTTTTATCTACCTGCTGAATGATGTGCACTTTATTGCCGCTTTTATTCACCACACTCTTCATAATAAAATCGTCCGGCCTTTCAATATTATTTTCCTTGATGTATGTCGCAATCATATCCATGAAAGGTTTGCCGTATTTCACCGCCTTGCCTTTGCTTACACCCTGGCATTTAGCCAGTTCGTCGGTGGTGGTTGGATACATGGTTGCCATATCCTGCAGAGAATTCTCAAGAAAAATCACGAAAGGGGGAAGGCTTTTCTTTTTGGCTTCCTTTTGCCTTAGCTCTTTTAACATGGTAAACAATTTCTCATCAGCAACCGGTGTCACCTCTTCTTCTGCACCGCCCTCTTCATCATCCGCATTGGCTTCTTCAAATAAATTGCTTAATATAATTTTGAAAGACTTTGGCTTTTTGAAAAAATCCTCCCCTTTTTTGGTAATCTTCAATACGCCATATTCTTCTATGTCCTTGTGCAGTAAATCTTCCAGCAACATCTGACGGACAAGAGAATTCCAGAAATGGGCAGGGTGAGATTTCCCCAATCCAAACTCAGGCAAACTTTCATGGCGGAACATTTTTATTTGTGGCGTCAGATGACCGGTTATGATACGCACCACGTAATCAGTAGCAAAGCGCTGATCCAAGGCTTTAATTACCTGCAGTGCCTGAACGATGTGCTCTTTCGCTTCTATTTTTTCTTTTGGATGCTTGCAGTTATCGCAATGGCCACAGTTTTCAACATTGTATGCTTCGCCAAAATAACTAAGCAGGACTTTTCTCCTGCACACACCACTTTCCGCATAGGCTACAGATTCATTAATCAACTGTGCACCTACTTCCCTTTCGCTTAAAGGCTTGTCACGCATCAGGTGTTCCAGCTTGGAAACGTCTTTGTGTGAATAGTACAATATGCATCGTCCTTCCATGCCATCGCGGCCTGCCCGGCCGGTTTCCTGATAATAATTTTCTATGGACTTGGTGATGTTAAAGTGAATCACAAACCGGATGTCAGGTTTATCAATACCCATTCCAAATGCAATGGTGGCCACAATTACCTGAACATCTTCATTGAGGAACAGGTCCTGTCTTTCGGATCGCAGTTTCGAATCCAACCCTGCGTGGTAGGCCACCGCTTTTATTCCATTGGCCATCAGCATATCGGCCAGTTCTTCCGTGGTTTTTCTATTAAGCGTATAGATAATGCCGCTTTTCCCCTTGTTCTGCACTATGAAACGGGCTATGCTCTTCAGGGTGTCTTCTTTTTTGACCTTTGGCAGTATTTCATAATACAGGTTATCCCTGTTGAAGGAAGAGATAAATATTTCAGCTTTTCTAAGCCCAAGGTTTTTTACAATGTCGCTTTGAACTTTGGGCGTAGCCGTAGCGGTTAAAGCTATCACGGGAAGATTAGGGTTAATCTGATCCATCATGTCGCGCAAACGCCGGTATTCAGGCCGGAAATCATGGCCCCACTCTGATATACAGTGCGCTTCATCTACAGCAAAAAAAGATATCTGGAGGTCGCTGAAAAAATCAAGGTTTTCCTGCTTGGTAAGGGTTTCAGGTGCCACATAGAGCATTTTCGTTTTTCCATTTTTCAGGTCATCATGAACTTCCCTTGTTTCTTTTTTGGAAAGACTTGAATTCAGAAAGTGAGCGATCTCATCGTTACTGTTGTATCCCCTTACCAGGTCAACCTGATTTTTCATCAGCGCAATCAGGGGGCTGACAATGATCGCTACACCTGGAAGGATCAATGCCGGAAGTTGATAACAGAGGCTTTTACCACCTCCTGTTGGCATAATCACAAAAGTATCTTTGCCGGCAAGAAGGGTTTTAATGATTTCTTCCTGTTCGCCTTTGAAATTTTTGAAACCAAATTGCTCTTTCAGAGCGGCCTTTAGGTCTATTTGAGTTGCTCCATTTTTAGGAGGAGTTGTTTTGTTTTTCTTTACGGTAGGCATTGTTTTTCGATTTAGGCTTTGAAAAAAGCCGTAACTAAAATCCCTTAATGAAACAGCTTGAACGGTAGGCCGTGCTTTTGACCAGACTAAAGAAGCATTTTAAAATTGGCTGGTGCAGCCTACGCGGGCTGTGGTCAAAAAGGCAAGCGAATTTAACACTCGCCTGGCTTAAAACATGGATTAAATAGTTAAAATGCCCGCTCCATCAACAAACACAGTTGAAAGCAAATCCGCTAATTTTGATGTTTTGGAAAAACAGTCTACTATATTCAATTCGGCTTTGAAAACTATTGCTATGGAAGCTGAAGCGATCAATCAGCTGATCGCGCAACT
>JANLYU010000059.1:0-6519 GCA_031365785.1 Flavisolibacter sp.
GCTCAAGCCGCTGATCTCCTATGGATCTTCGCCAAGAGGAAGCATTAATCTGGCCATTGCCTCCAAGGCGCAGGCATTTTTAAATAAAAGGGGATACGTGATCCCTGAAGATGTGCGTAGCATTTGTAATGATGTACTGAGGCACCGGATCGGTCTCACGTACGAAGCAGAAGCAGAAAATATCAACACCACCGAAGTCATAGCCCAGATCATTCAAAAAATTGATTTACCCTGATCACCATTCCTGTTATGGCGGATCACTTCCTGATATGCTAACCACCAAAGAAATATTAAAAAAGGTTCGTGAGCTGGAGATCAAAAGCAAGAAACTCACCACCGACTTGTTTACCGGTGAATACCATAGTGCTTTCAAGGGAAGGGGTATGTCGTTCAAGGAAGTAAGGGAATATGCAGCGGGTGATGATATCCGGTTTATAGACTGGAATGTATCTGCGAGATTCGGACATCCATACAGCAAGGTTTTTGAGGAAGAACGGGAATTAACCGTAATGCTGCTGATTGATATCAGTGGAAGTTCCAACTTTGGTACCCTTACCGCCAGTAAAAAAAACATCGCTATTGAAATGGCTGCTGTTATTTCATTTTCAGCGGTGAATAACGGCGACAAGATCGGTGTCATCTTTTATACCGACCGTATTGAAAAATACATCCCTCCAAAAAAAGGGAAGCAGCATGCTCTTTTCATCGTGCGCCAATTATTGTCTATCGTTCCAAAAAGTAAGGGAACACAACTCAGCAAGGCATTGGGATATTTCAATAATACCACCAGGCAAAGAAGCATTGCTTTTATCCTAAGCGATTTTATGGACGCCAACTACCAGGATACACTTCGAGTGGCAGGAAAGAAGCATGATCTGATTGGGATCAAATTATATGATAAAATGGACCGTAATCTTCCCGATGTAGGAATGTTGCGAATTCGGGATGCGGAGTCTGGAATGGAAAAGTGGGTGGATACAGGAAGCGCCCTGGTGCGCTATGAATATGAGAAAGAATTTTTCCGTATCACCGACAATGCCAATGCCTATTTTAAAAAGGCCGGATCGGACCTGCTCCATGTGCGCACCGATGAAGATTACGTAAAAGTGTTACAAAGATTTTTTATCAGCAGGAATAAATAATGAAACGTCCCTTCACGTTAGTTTTCTTATGGTGTTTATTTTCTTCTGCTTTTGCACAGGGATTTAAAGTCACGGTTGACAAACAGAAAATTTTTATCGGAGAACAATTAAACCTGACCATCGAATCTTTCCTTCCTCCCGCAAATGACCAAGCCTGGTTCAGCATAGACAGTCTCCCCCATTTTGAAATTCTGAACCGGTCTGTGATCGACACCCTTAAAAATAGCAGTAGTGTATCGCTCCTTCAGCACTTTGTTATCACCAGTTGGGACTCCGGCAGCTGGCAACTTCCTTCTTTTACTTATGCAGGATCGAGATCTGCACCTATAAAAATTGAAGTGACATTTTCACCGTTTGACCGTGATCAGCCGTATCACGATATCAAGGATATTCTTGAGGTGAAAAAACCGATCGAATCGAAATGGTATTGGTACCTCATTTTTGCAGGCATTCTATTGCTTTTATTTTTATTGTTTTTTCCCATAGGTAAAAAGAAAGAGCGGCCAGAATTTGAAACGAATCCCGGGGCTTATAAAGCAGCCCTCAAACATTTGGAGCAATTAAAATCCAGACCAGTTGATGATCCTAAGGAATATTATACAACACTCATCCATATTTTCAGAACTTATCTGCAGCAAAGGAAAAACATCCAGTCTTTTTCTAAGACAACAGATGATCTTGCTGTGCAGATCAACCATCTGAACATGGATAGTGAAAGATACCGTGACCTGCTTCAGGCTCTTAGACTGAGTGATCTGGTGAAGTTTGCGCGCTATCAGCCTGCTGGGCATGACCATGATGCTGCGTTGGAATCTATAAAATCAGGAATAATTTCTATTGAACAATCTTCTCATGGTGTATAACTGGTACCAGCATATTGAATTCAAGAACCAATGGGTATTACCCCTGTTGCTAGCCCTTCCTGTGATTACCTGGTTTTATTACAGAACACCATCCTGGCGGAAATCTTCGTTCAGGGTAACTACTTCAGAAAGTTTCCGGATCAAAACATTCAGGAATCACATGATTCACCTTCCTTTCTGGCTACAACTTCTGGCCATTGGATGCATGATACTTGCCCTTGCAAGACCCCAGGTCAGAAATACAGTTACTAAAAATAAAGGCGAGGGTATTGATATTATATTATGCATGGACATTAGCGGCAGCATGCTTTCTAATGACATACCGCCCAGCAGGCTGGAAGTGGCCAAACAAATGGCTATAGAATTTGTCAAGAAAAGGCCGATCGATCAAATAGGTCTGGTGATATTTTCAGGCGAAAGCTTTACACAATATCCTGTTTCTTCCGATCATGCCGGTTTGATAGAACAGATAGCAGCCCTGAAAAGTGGAATGCTCATTGACGGTACCGTTATAGGTGAAGGCCTTGCTACTTCAGTAGAAAGGCTGACATCAAGTAAAGCTAAAAGCAAAGTGATCATTCTGCTTACGGATGGCAATGAACAGCCACCTGAAACCCGGCTGATAGACCCCAACACGGCTTTGGAAATTACAAAAACAAGGAATGTAAAAGTATATACCATTGGAATGGGTGCTTTGAATACCAGTAGTGTTATAGAAAAAGGGGTGAGTAAAAATAACAATGCTTTCCTCGATGAGACCCTGCTCAGACGCATTGCCGCACAAACAGGTGGCGCTTATTTTCGGGCTAAGGATAAAGAAAGTCTTCAGGATATTTACAGGCAGATAGACCACCTGGAAAAATCTGCTGTAGAAGTCGAAATAAAAACAAAATTTGATGATCAGTTTATGTACCTGATCATGGCCGCTCTATTTTTGTTGGCCTTGGAATTTCTGGTGAGGTATACTTTCTTAAGATCATTCCCCTAACATGCAAGGAACTGTTTATAAATCTACCGGGAGCTGGTATAGTGTCAAAGACGAGAAGGGAAAGATGTATCATGCCAGGATGAAGGGCATATTCAAACTGGATGACATTACTTCCACTAACCCAATCGCTGTAGGCGATGTGGTGGACTTTGTGATGGAGAATGAAGGCGAGCAATCCGTGATGATCCATGGTATCCACGACAGGCGCAATTATATTAACCGCCAGTCGCCCAAAGTCAAAAGCCAGCAACACATTGTAGCGGCCAATCTCGACCAGGCAATGATGATCGCTACGATCAGGGAGCCACGGACATCACAAGGTTTTATTGACCGGTTCCTGGTGGCTTGTGAAATGTACCATATCCCTGCAGTAATACTATTCAACAAAACAGACCTTTACCGGGAGAAGGACATGATAAAACTGGAACTGTTGAAAGAAGTGTATGGCCGTATCGGATACACGGTTAAAAGCGCCAGTATTCAGCAGGAGGGGGCTCTTGCTATTATCAGGGAGTTATTGGATCACAAGACTACGCTGATCAGCGGCCACAGTGGTGTTGGAAAATCCACTTTCATTAACGCAGTTCTTCCCAGCCTTCATATCAAAACAAAAGATATCAGCGGATGGAGTGGAAAGGGACAGCACACCACCACGTTTGCCGAGATGTATGACCTGCCTCCTCCCGGCAACGGAAAAATTATAGATTCTCCAGGCATGAAGGAATTTGGGTTAATGGGGGTGAGCAAACAGGAATTATCAGGTTATTTTCCAGAAATGAGACAAAGACAATCAAATTGTCATTTTAATAATTGCCTGCACCTTAATGAACCTGAATGCGCCATTAAGGAAGCCGTTATTTCCGGTGTGATTCATGAAGAGCGGTATGTGAGTTATTTCAACATGCTTGAATCCATAGATGAAAAGACATGGAAGTAACATTCCGTTAAGTGCCAGGAAATCCGCAAAATTAATATTGTTGATTACATAAAGAGATGAGCAGGAATTAGCATTATTATTACGTCTGTTGCTGTGTCATGCAGTATGCCGGCGAATGTCAAGGTTCATGAGTTTTCCTTCCAGCACATTGGCTAGTTCTATAACTGCTTTGTTATCACGTTTGCGCGCATCTTTTGTTTTGGTGGGAAATACGGAAATGCCATTATATATGCTGTAATGAAGCGTCAGGTCGTGATGACCCATTTGAAAATCCCAGCTGATGGCATCAAAATCATCCTCTTTGTGTATAAAAGCGATTTTCAAATCGACACTCAGAATGTCTGCGATCTGATAAAATCTTTTAAGGCCTCCATCGTCGTCGATGACAGCTTCTGTACAACCTAAAGTGGTTCGCAGGGTTAGACTCATAAAGTGAATTTCAATAGTAAGCAATCTGATTAAAGACAATTGGCCTACCTGTTTTGTTGCATAGATTGTTTATCCTTTGAACTTTTTACTTTTTGGGAGCTTTTCTGCACCTAAAAGCTTTTCAGCGCCCAGGCCACCGGCCGGACAGCCTCTTTTGTTGGATTGGAAAACACTACACGACGCAACAAGAAATGAAATACTGCAGAAAATAAAAATATAGCGGACAGTTTTCATCAGATAGGGTTTCCTACAAGATAAGTAGAATTACTTATATTCAAAAGGGTTTACCCGAATTATTTACAGCCTCAAACCACCGTGCATATCCCACATAATTATTAGCAATTCTAAGGATTTCCCCTTCTATTTTTTCAGGTGAAATTTCCTTTATTTTCCTGGCGGGAACGCCGGCATAAACAGCTCCTCCTTCACAGATGGTCTTTTCCAATACCACGGCTCCTGCAGCAATAATCGTGTTGCTATGGACCACTGCATGATCCATTACGATGGCACCCATTCCAATCAGCACCTGATCATGAATAGTACATCCATGTACAATAGCATTGTGGCCAACAGACACTTGGTTACCAATAATGGCCATTGTTTTCTGAAAGGTGCAGTGAATAACTGCTCCATCCTGAATATTCACCCTGTTTCCCAACCGGATGCTGTTGACATCGCCCCGTATCACTGCATTGAACCACACGCTGCATTCTCTTCCCATCACCACATCACCAACAATGGTTGCATTAGGTGCAATAAAACAATGTTCACCCCATTCCGGAAATTTCCCTTCTACCGGTAAGATCAGTGCCATATCCAATTTTTATGCAAAGTCGCCAATTTATTTCACCCTTCAGATGCTGTGGAAGAGCATGTCCTCTTACTTATATTGTAGCAGGTGCTTCCACGGTTCTCTACCCTCCGGTGAACAAATGCAATGACCTTAAAAAAATCCTTAGTTACTTAGTGCCATGAACCTTCGCCAGTTGTTTCTTGACCATGTGGCACAAACTTCTGATGCCCCAATGGCGCTCGAAATTGAAAAAGCTGAAGGATGTGAGCTGGTGGATGCATCGGGAAAAAAATTTACTGACCTGATAGGAGGGATCAGCGTGGCTAATGTAGGGCACCGGCATCCAAGGGTCATACAAGCGATTATAAAACAGCTGGACCAATACCTTCATGTCATGGTATATGGAGAATTTATCCAGAGCCCGCAGGTACAATATGCTACCCTGCTTACCGACCATTTACCCGATTCACTGGAGTCGGTATATTTCACCAATTCGGGGGCCGAAGCAGTAGAAGGGGCAATGAAGCTGGCCAAGCGCTTCACCGGCAGAACTGATATCATTGCTTTTGATCAGGCCTATCATGGGTCTACACAAGGCGCCTTAAGCCTGATCGGAAGTGAATACTGGCGAAATGCATACCGGCCCTTGCTGCCCGGAGTGACACACCTTCGTTACAATTCTGTTCAGGACCTTGATCTTATTTCAGAACAAACTGCATGTGTAGTGGCTGAAACCGTACAAGCAGAATCTGGTATTACCATTCCCTCAGACAAGTGGATCAAAAGCCTACGCGAGCGATGCAGCGCTATGGGTGCCTTGCTGGTTCTGGATGAAATTCAGTCGGGTTTTGGACGTACAGGTAAACTATGGGGGTTTGAACATTTTGATGTGGTTCCGGATATCCTATTGCTGGGTAAAGCATTAGGTGGTGGTATGCCATTGGGTGCCTTCATTGCTTCCAAAGCGCTCATGGACCATTTCATGAATGATCCTGTTTTAGGTCACATTACCACATTCGGAGGGCATCCTGTCTGTTGTGCAGCCGGAATGGAAGCTTT
The DNA here is from genome assembly GCA_031365785.1 of Flavisolibacter sp. GTDB lineage: Bacteria > Bacteroidota > Bacteroidia > Chitinophagales > Chitinophagaceae > Flavisolibacter. Next base: position 6,212 of record JANLYU010000059.1, read on the forward strand.
TCATGTATTGCTTGAAGAAGAACTGGTGCAACAGGTCAGGGCACGCGAGCACCTTTTTAAAAGCCTGCTGGTTCATCCCGGCATCAGGCAGGTAAGGTCATTCGGACTCTGGATGGCATTGGAGTTTGACCATTATGACCGGTGTAAGCAGGTCATAGATGGGTGCACCAGGGAAGGATTAGTAACAGATTGGTTTTTATTCGCTCCCCATTGTTTGAGGATTTGCCCCCCGTTGACCATATCAGAAGAGCAGATCAGGAGCAGTTGTGCAACGATCATCAAATGCATCAAATAATATTTGCCTTGAT
>JANLYU010000099.1:0-2124 GCA_031365785.1 Flavisolibacter sp.
GCAGGCTGGTGATATTCTGGTCATTGAGGAATACTTCGCCTTTGTCCGGACTAATCAGGCCAACTGTCATATAGAAGGTGGTGGTTTTCCCTGCACCATTGGGACCCAGTAAGCCTACGATCTCTCCCTGGTTCACTTCAATAGATACATGATCCACAACGGTTCTTGCCCTGTATTTCTTTACAAGATCTTTTGTATAAATAGAAACGCCCAAAGTAAATTTTAGTAAAAATAACGGTAAACAGCATGAATAATACTTTGCTCATTTGCTTTTGTATTTCATTAACTGCATGTTATTTTTGCACCCTGATGAAAGTAAATGACCACATTAGCCAGTCAGATGGCAGTCTCGTATCCTTTGAAATACTTCCCCCACTAAAAGGAAAGGGTATTAACGCCCTTTGGGAACACCTCGACCCGCTGATCGAATTTAACCCCGGTTTTATCAATGTAACCTATCACAGAAGTGAAAGCATGTTCAAAAAAAAACCGGATGGAACTTTTGATAAGGTGGAAGTAAGAAAACGGCCCGGCACTGTTGGAATCTGCGCGGCGATCATGAACCGTTATAAGGTGGATGCGGTAGCCCATCTGATCTGCGGGGGATTCAGCAGGCAGGAAACCGAAGATGCGCTCATTGACCTTAATTTTCTTGGCGTCGATAATGTGCTGGTGCTGCGTGGTGACGCGCCGAAAAACGAAAGCGGGTTTGAACCTGAACCTGGAGGTCACCGGTTTGCCATTGATCTCATGCGGCAGGTGATCAACATGAATAACGGCATCTACCTCGAAGAAGACCTAAAGAATGCAGTGAAAACCAATTTCTGTATCGGTGTGGCTGGTTACCCGGAAAAACATTTTGAAGCGCCCAACATGCAAACCGACCTTCAATACCTGAAGGCCAAGGTGGAAGCCGGCGCAGAATACATCACCACACAAATGTTCTTCGACAACAATAAATATTTCAGTTTTGTAAAAACCTGTCGTGATGCAGGTATCCATGTACCAGTAATACCCGGATTGAAACCGATCAGTACAAAAAAACAGCTGTCCGTTATCCCACGCACTTTCCATGTAGACATTCCTGAAGCACTTTCCTCGGAGGTCCTGAAATGCAGGACGGATGCCGATGTCGAAATTGTGGGAACTGAATGGCTGCTGCAGCAATCTAAAGAATTAAAAAAAGCTGGCGTGCCCGGGCTGCATTACTATACGCTCGGCAAGCCGCATATGATTGTGAAGGTGGTGAGCGGACTGTAGGAGGTTATGATAAATTATAAATGTTGAATTTTGTGTTAGTTATTCATTTAACATTTAGCATTCAACATTATTTCTTATCATTTCCGCTTCTTCACCATATCATTAACCACTTTATCATTCACTTTCACCGGATATTTATTTTTCAGTTCGACCATCCATTTTTTTTCAAGGAGGGCCTGGTAATCATTGATCACCAGACCGCGGGCTTCAGCAAAAGACCGGGGGCTGCTGGTGTCATAAGTTTTTAAAATATAGGCCAACGAAGCAGTCTGGTCGCCTTTGTTGACAAGCGGTGCGGTAATGACACCTGCTCTAAGGGGTACTTTATTTGGATTAGGAACCTGGGCCAATTCAAACCTGCCGGAATCAGCGGCTATTTTTTCACTGAAATGATTCACCAGTTCGCGCCAGCCGGCAGGAGATTTTTTTAATTCACCACTGAATTGCTCTGCCGAAGTAAGATCACTTGCATAAAATAAAATGGCATTGACGCTTTTGGTCCAGTTATACCTACCCTTGTTATTGTTATAGAAATCAGCCAGGGCAGCGCTGTCCGTCTGCGCCGGACCCCAAACCTTCCGCTGCATGATTTCAAAGAACAGGTTCCCATCCCTGAACTCATTGATCTGTTTTTTAAAATCTTCATTATAATTTTCCAGATGGTTCTGGTAGTAATTGATCGACATAGCTTCTACAAACTCTTCCCATACCTGCGGATAGGGCTTCACCCCACTGCCGTCTGATTTGAATCGGAAAGTTTGTGCGAAAGTGATCCAGTCTGAAGCGGTGACTACCTGATCACCAATACTGAATAATGGTGTAGCATAAGTCATCCGCAGCGGCCTGTTACTTTTTGTATAATTG
>JANLYU010000111.1:0-2425 GCA_031365785.1 Flavisolibacter sp.
GCCTGTCGTTATTTTCATAACTGTATTTTTTTATTTGCTGATTCAACGTAACTGGAAAATACTTTTGCGTCCAAAAAGCTGGTTGTTCATCCCTGTCTTTTTTCTTTTTATTTGCCCGGTACTGTACGCCTACTATGTACAATATGACCTGCACCCTGAAAAGGTAATCAGGGGAATGGCCCATCGTTCCGGAGTGAGGTTCATTTTGTGGGACCAGCTTTTTGAAAGAGCAGGGGGATTTGATGTGAAAGAAAGGAATCCTGATTACTTTTTTTTATTTCATACTTTTCTATGGTCCTTTTTTCCATGGAGTATCCTGTCTTACGGCGCACTTATTTTCTGGAGTAAAAGAATGGTTCAAAAAAAATGGAAACATCCGTTCCATTTTGCCGTGCTCTCTTTTTCTTTTGTGCTCTTTGTCATTTCCTTTTCCAAATTTAAAATGCCCCATTACATCATTATGTTGCTTCCATTGGCGGCACTCTTTACAGCACCTTACCTGAACGTAATTTTCTCGGCTGCATGGGGTAAGAGATGGCTCTATCCACTTCATCTCTTTTTTGGAATAGTGATTTTACTTTTGACCATCATTCTTAACTTTTATGTTTTCCATCCTCAGAATATTTTTTTCTGGGTCGTAGGCCCTGTAGTTCTGCTGGTATTTATGTGGCTGTTTTTTTCTAAATTTCCAGATCAGGGATCCAAAGTTTTTTGGGTCAGCATTTCTTTTTCCCTTTTGTTTAATTTCTACCTGAATTATAATTTTTTTCCGAACCTGTTACATTACCAGGGTGGTAATGAGCTGGTAAAAACCATGGATAAAAACAAACTAAGGATTCCGGACCAGGACATTATTCTGGTAGAACTGCATGCCCACAGTTTTGATTTTTACAGCCAACACAATCATCATACTATAGAAGTCGATCAATTCCCGAAAGAGTATCCGGGCCTGAAAGATAAATACTTCCTGATGTCACCTTTTCTGGCCGATTATGTAAGGAAGAAAGGTTTTGATTTGATTACTGTAGCGAGTCATATCGATTACAATGTAGCGACTTTGAATTTCTCCTTCCTGAATCCTGCAACCAGAAACAGTACCTATGATTCCCTGATGCTGATGAAAGTATATCCTAAAGGTCAGGCGTTAAAATACCAGCAGTAAAAACGGCTTCATTTTTTGGATAACGGATAATTAGAAACAAAAGCAACGCGGTGCCACATTCGAGCAGTTCGGCATTTTTCTCATGGCGTAATAAAGAAGTAGTGATAATCAGAAGAGCAAAACTGATCACCTGGTACATCCTGGCAACTGGTATACCGCTGTAATTAAAGAAGGTTTTGCTTTTTGAATGCAGCTGGTAAAGCAAGGGGAAAACAATGAGGTAAATTCCCATTCCAATGCTCAGCAATATGGAAAAAATAAGTTTGTTCAGCCTCACACCTCCAATCACCAGGTTGTGGAAGTTGGTTTCCTGCTGCGTATTGTTGGCAGTAAAATACGCAGAACTTTTGATGCCAAGGATTCTTTGTCCCCATGAAATTTCTTCGCCAGCGCCGAAAAAAAGCAAGAGTCCTAAAAGTAATGTCACGGTCAGGAACCACCAGTTTCGTTTCCCGGCTAATGTAAAAAAACGGTACACACAAACTATAAATCCGAGTACAAGACCCAGCACGGTGAGCCACTCAACCAGGCCATCTTCCTCCACGTACTTGTTGAAAAGAGTCAGATTGGAATATAATAAAATATACCCGGTGATCAGAATAATGGTGACCAGGGCCAGTGTGATTTTTTCTTTTATTGATAATTGATAACGTTTCATAAATTGATTCTTCAGGGCACAAATTAAACCAACTTCAATTGTGATCAATCGCTCCTCACCTTCCACTGAGCTTTATCGCCGGGCTTTTTGGTTCAATTGGAGGATGACAAACAATTGAGCGATGTTATTACACCCTTGTTCAAAAGCCTTCCATTTAATACCATAACACGATCGTCGCCCGTCCGCAAAGCTATCAACTAACCCTGCTACCATAAGTTCTTTAAGGTGCTGGGAAACGGTGGACTGTGCCAGTGGCAAAATAGCAACGATTTCACCGCAGGTACACTCGTTTTTTTTAGCCAAAACTCTCAAAATAGAAATTCTAGCCGGGTGGCTCAAGGCCTTGGCCAGGACGGCCATTTCCTGGTCTTTTTTACTAAATTCCTGTTTTTTGTGGAACGCCATACCCTATCTAAGTCGCAAACATACGATCCATATCAAATGAATTATAATCCGGAAAGATGCGCAGCAGCGCTTTCCAGTGTATCGTTTTTTTTGGAAAAACAAAACCGGAGTACCTGATGATTAACGGAAAATTTATAAAAGGCAGATACCGGTATGGTTGCTACCTTTTTTTCTTTCGTTAGCCATTCGGCAAAATCCTT
>JANLYU010000224.1:0-17112 GCA_031365785.1 Flavisolibacter sp.
GAATTGATTCTGGTAAACTGCTGAGAAGGCACGGGTACAGGGTTGTTCCATCCGCCTGCTGTGGCATCACCCACAATAAAAAGACTGGAAGGAAGTACGCCGGTATAAGGGGTCACGGAAAACTTACCTGTCTGGAAGTCAACCATGATCTTGTACAAACCGGAAGTAGCCGGCCCAGGAAAGTTATCATTCAGATTAAATCCAAAATCACCACCGGAAGCTAATCCCGAAACACTTTTGTCGGCCACTGAAAATTTATTACTCCAGTCTCCATTTACAGGCAACAACAGATATTGTTTCCCTCCTGTTAACTGGAAAATACCTCCCCACGTTGTTTCATCCATTCTTACCAATTCCTGGCTTGGAACCGGAACAGGGTTATTCCATCCACCTGATGTAGCATCACCTACAATAAAAAGTTTCGATGAAGTTGGCAGGGCCACTTTAGGAGGAACCTTGTAAGGTGTCATTTTAATCTTGAGCACATTGGAAGTCAGCCTTTCGTTATTATTGGCATAAGAGGAAATCACTCTTACTTCCATATCTGCAGGTACATTGAAGTTGTATCCAAATCCCAAAAGAATATTATTCAGTTCCTTGGCTGTATAGGAAGTGGAATTTTTTCCTGTCACCACCTTGCTCACCGCCCTGGAAAAATTCTTTCCTGCAGAATCAATCTGCACGGTGTATTTCATATTTGCGGAATCCGTGGCATACTTGGCTGAAGACCAGTTAAGGGTGAGTGCCACCTTATTGGAATCAGCTGGTAATGGTGCAACGGTAGTGGCAGATGCAGTAAGCACCGGTGTGGTGCCATTCGAGTAAATCGGAAGGTCTCCTACTTTATGGCAGGCTGCAAATAAAACCACAGTACCTGTCAACAAAAGAAGAAATCTGGAAATTGATCTCATAAAAAAATATTTCTTGTATTATAATTTGGTAACGGTGAACTTTCCTCTTTGGAAATCAACAACAATTTTATACGAACCAGTAACCGCAGGAGCCAGCAGGTCAGATCCATTATCCTTGAAATCATCACCATTCACATTATTTTCTTTGTTAGCACCGACTCCACCATACTTGGCACTCCAGCTTCCATACTGAGGCAAAAACAAATACGAACCACCTCCTGTTAGATTGATAGTCAATTCATACTTCGTTGGTGATATCTGTGTGAATTTCTGACTCATGAGTTCAGCTTCCCCGCAACCACACTGCCAGCTGGCTGGGGTGGCGCTTCCGGTGATGAATAATTTACCGGTAGTTGGAGGTGCCACCTTCGGAGGAATAGCATAAGGTGTTACGGTATACTTCAGCACATTGGAAGCAAGCGTGCCTGCACCGGTTCCCATAAACGCTTTCACCCTGATCTCAAGGTTATGCGCCATCCCGGGTGTCAGTTGCAATTGATTCAGCAGGTAATCGTTAAACACCTGCTGGGTAAAAGATTTAGAAAGCTCACTGCTAATGCTTATTGTCTGCTTTTGCGGATTGGAAAAATTGGAACCAGCGGTATCAATTTCAATCTGGTAATTGACATTCTGGGAACTGGGGCCGGTTGTAAATTTATAATTCGGGTTGGTCCAGCTAAGGTTGATCGCTTCCTGGTCTTTTGTTGCAAAACTCAGTGCAATACTTCCTGTCCGGGAGGCTGTCAATGCCGGAGGTGTTCCCTCTTCCAGAAATATTTTATTTTCATCTTTCTTGCAGGAAACCAGTGCCGCAAGAACAAAAGAGGTGATCAGCAAACTATTTTTCATGTTCATATTCATTTGATTAATAACCCGGGTTTTGTTCGAGTTTTGGATTAGCGATCCTGTTGGCGGCAGGGATCGGGAATAAATTAAATTTTGAATCCACAGCGGTGCCAGATGCTACACCACCTTTCCATGGCCATAAGTATGTTGACGTGGTGAGAAGGTTATAACGGATCAGTTCTGTGCGACGGTGTCCTTCCCAGTACAATTCTCTCGCTCTTTCATCCAGGATCAACTGGAGATCCAAATTACCTGCATTGAGCTGGGCCACGTTACCAGAACCATAACTATCTCCATAAGCACGAAACCTGATCTTGTTCAGATAATCCAGGGCAGTAGCCGCATCACCTCCTGTACCACCGCGCAAAACAGATTCCGCGTAAATCAGATACATTTCTGAAAGCCTGAAAACAGGGAAGTCAATGTCGGCGAAATTATTCTGAGGATCAGATGAAGGCAAACCGTCACTCCGTATGTTTCTAAATTTCTTTACCCACAAACCCTGAGAAAAGTTGGAAAGGTCACTGATCTGCTGGTTTGACTGATTTGAAAAAATGGCGCGCTGGTCAGTGTTTCCGGAAAGGTCCGTGAACTTGTCTGCAAATGCTTTTGTAGCACGATATCCATACCAGCCGCTGCCTACACCAAATTCGTCGTGGTTGTCGCCTGCTGGCGCATGCACCAGGAAGGTAGTATTACCATAAGCTTGTGTATACCTTCCGTCGCAATTGATGGTAAATATGAACTCGTCTTTTTGCTTGTTATTGTCGGCCATGAATAATTTGGGAAAACCTGACTTCAGCACATAGCCGGCGTTGATTACTTTTTTAGCATAGGAGATCGCTTCGGTATACTTGGCCGTTCCAGTATACACCTGCGCATTGAGATATATGCGTGCCAGCAACGCCCATGCAGCTGCCTGGTCTACACGACCGTATTCAATGGTTTTAGCGGGTGCCAGGTCGGCGTCAATGGCTTTTAATTCTGTTTCGATATAAGTGAACAGCTCTGGCCTGTTGATTTGCCTGGGCAAGTCAGTTCCCACTTTGTCCTGTTCGGTGATGAAAGTTGATTTTCCAAACAGGTCCATCATCACCCAATAATTAAAAGCACGAAGGAAGCGAACTTCCGCCCTTGCTTTTTTAATATCACTTGCATCCGTTCCGGTAATGCCGCGTGAAGCCAGCTTTTCATCTGTAGATTCCTTCAAATATTCATTACCCAGGGTAATATTATAAATTGGCCGGGCATACATGCCTTTCAGAAAGGGGTCGGAGCTTGTCCACCTCAGGTCATGGAAGTCGTGTATAGTCTGGTCGTTCCAGGCCACCACAGCTTCATCTGTGGGCAGTTCTTCACAATTGAATAAACCCCTGATGAAGGCCACCTGCGATCCTTCATCCAACCCACCCTGAATATCAGGTTGGCCGGAAGGGCCTGCATTTCCTGTAATGGCAAGTCCTGCATATACTTTGGCGAGCACACTTTTATAACCAGCGGCGGTGGAATAGGTTTTTTCCGGTGTCAAATCATTTTTTGGAAAAAGGTCCAGCTTTTTGGCACAGGATGCAGCCGTAACCGCGATCACCATCACCAACCATAATTTATTTATCATCCTATTTTTCATATAGTTCATTCTTTAAATTAGAAATCCAGGTTTGCACTCAATGAATAGATACGAGGCCGGGGGTAAATGGTATTGTTCACGCCACTGTCTGCCGCACTTTCCGGATCCAGCCCGGAATATTTGGTGGCTACAAAAACATTTTGGACAGATGCCATTAACCTGAGAGCAGCTTTATTTTTGAAGACTTTTCCGAAATTGTATCCTACATTGATATTATCCAGCCTGAAAAATGATGCATTCTCAATATAATAATCAGACAAATACTGGTTATTGGTAAAGGATGATTCCAGGAAGCTTTGCGATGCATTTCCAATAAAATTAATCGGGTTTTTAATGGCTCTTAATACCCCGCTGTTGGAATTATAATTATTATACAAATAATTGCCAAAGGCGCCATGACCTGATAAGCCAAGACTGAATTGACGGTATAACAGTTGCGTGTTGATCCCTAATAAAACATCAGGAGCCGGTTTTTTATAGTAATAGCGGTCTGCGTCGTCAATTTTTCCATCCCTGTTAATATCCTCATACAACCCCTCGATCGGCTTTCCGCTTCCGTTATAAACCTGCTTAAAGACATTGTAGGTATAGGGCGAATACCCTATAGCAAATTTACCAATGTTGTTACCGGTTCCACCGCTGATACCACTGACCTCAATTCCCTTGAAGGAAGCATCAGGCTGTTTTAATAGATTGGTGATCCGGGATTCGTTGTAGGTAACATTGAAACCAAAATCCCAGGTGATTTCGCTGTTCTTTACCGGGGTCGTATTCAATGAAAATTCTATACCCTTGTTTTCCATGTTGCCCACGTTGGTCAATAACGTAATATCGAAATTGGAACCAGGTGCAATCGGGATCACACTCAGGAGGTCTTTTGTTTTCTTTTTGTAAATATCCACAGCTCCTGAAATACGGTTACTGAACAAGGAAAAGTCAAGTCCAAGGTTAATAGTGGTAGTCGTTTCCCATTTAATGTTGGCATCATATGCTGAAGGACGTAGAAAACTATAATAAGTATTGCCAAACTGGTATTGTGCAGTGGATGTACTTTGTGAATACCGGGGCAGGTAGGGATATAAATTTCCTATGTCCTGCTGTCCTGTTGTACCCCATGATGCACGGAGCTTAAGATCATTCACCCGCTGACTACCTTTAAAGAATTCCTCTTTCAGACGCCAGGCCACTGATACCGCAGGGAAATAACCTACGCGTGTATCTGGTGAAAACTTGGAACTGGCATCCCTTCTTAATGAAGCGGTCAATAAATATTTATTGGCCAGTATATAATTCAACCTTCCCAGATAAGATTCGAGCCGGTATTCAGGTTTATCGGTAGCGAAAGTGGGTATGCTTGTAGGAATGATAGAATCTCTATACTGGCTACGGGAAGCATAATTGTAAACGTTGGTCACGAACTGTTGGTAACTGTGGGTCAGCAAAACATCAAAACGGCTTTTGATGCTGGAAATTTCTTTGGCATAAAACAGGGAAACGTCGGCCAGTTTATTTCTTTTTTTCTGCTGGTAATAGACAAACCTTCCAGCGGTTTTGTAATTGGTTGCTGAGGTGGAATCCGTGTTATCATTACCCTTGCCTTTGGCATAATCTGAGCCCAGGTTGAGTAACACGTGCAGGTCGGGGAAGAAATGCAGTTTATAATCCAGTTGTATATTCCCTATCAGCCGGTTCACTTCCGATGTATTGTGACGAAGGTCAAGCAGTGCCAGTGGATTACGGGTAGACAGGTCAATAGGCTTTCCATCTGCCTGCAGCCATTCGAAATAACCACCGTATTTATTGTTGGCATAAACTGGTTGGGTAGGGTCGAAAGCGACTGCTGATCCCACCGCGCCTTCATTGGCAAATCTGTTCTGCGTCCTGACGGCCTTGAGGTTGACATTCACCGCGAGGTGATCCTGAAAAAATTTAGGGGAAAGATTCAGGGCACCCGACAGGCGTTCAAACGTGTTGGTCTTGAGGATGCCTTCCTGGTTATAATAACCCATAGAAGCCCGGAAAGGAAGATTTTTTCCAATACTTCCACTGGCGCTGATATTATTATCCCATCCCAGAGCAGACTGAAAAATTTCGTCCTGCCAGTTGGTATTGGCGGTGCCTAATAAGTTTTTATACGTATTGTTCCCGGTAGCAACTGCATCGGCGCCCACGATGGCGCGCAATTCATCGCCGCTGAGTACATCCACAGTTTTACCCACATGGCTCACAGAAGGCTGTGTATTAAAATTAAATTTCATTTTCCCACGCGCCCCTTTCTTGGTAGTAATAATCAACACTCCGTTGGAAGCCCTAGATCCATATAACGCAGTAGCAGAGGCATCCTTCAATACACTGATCGACTCAATATCATTAGGATTGATGGTATTCAATAAACTTGCTGAGCCGGCAATTCCATTACTTTCAATGGGAACGCCGTCAATGACCACTAAAGGGTCGTTACTGGCATTAAGGGAAGCGCCGTTGCGAATTCGGATGCGGCTGCCTCCGCCGGCAGAGCCACCACCAGGAGTGATTTGCAAACCGGCTACCTTGCCCTGCAACAACTGTTCTGAAGAGCTGATCACCCCTTTTTGAAAATCTTTTTCTGTAATGGCAGTCACCGATCCGGTGAGGTCGGCCCTGCGCCTTGCGCCATATGCTACCATGACCACTTCATTCAAAGTACCTGATGTGGACTGAAGCGTAATGTCAGCTGAGGTTTTTCCTGAGATGTTCATTTCCTGATAACTATAACCGATGGAACTGAAAACAAGTGTGGTAGCGGAAGAAGGCACGGAAAGCGTATAAGTTCCTCTATCATTGGTAGAGGTGCCTTTGGAAGGCTGCCCTTTAACAAACACCGATACCCCTGAGACACCTTTCCCGGTTGAATCAGCAACTCTTCCTGTTATTACTTTTTCCTGTGCGACAGACGTCAAAGAAAATGTAAGGAATACAGGCAAACCTATCGTGTAGATCAATTTTCTCAGATTCATAGCAATCTTAAATTTAGGTGAGCTTTGAAGCAGTAATGTGTATTAGAGACACAATTATAAATATTTTTTGCCTCTTTTCAAATTTTCTTTACCCTTTATAGGACAATCATCATTTGTAAAACGATGCGTTGTCAGACGATCAATTTTTCTTTTTTCTGGGTCCTTCCTGTGTTTTTAAGCTGGGTTTTCAGTTTGTACAATTTTCCAGGCCTGTGGGGAACATCTTCTTCCATTTCATTCAGGTCCACGAGCCAGTTCTTCAGCGTGATCCTCTTTCTAAAGTTCCGCCTGTCCAGTTCCAACCCCAGAATGGCTTCGTACAGGTCCTGCAATTCCCTCAGCGAAAATTTATCTGGAAGCAGGTTAAAGATTACGGGATGTTCTAAAATTTTTTCTCTGAGTCGCATCAGGCAGCTTTCCAGGATCACTTTGTGGTCAAAGGCCATCTGACCAATTTTATTTACCTGGTGCCAGTGGAGGTCATTGGCGGTCAACTGAAGTTTATGACTTTTGATATTGACCAGGGAATAATAAGCGGTAGTAATGACTCGCCCTGAGGGATGCCGTCCCAGGTTGCCAAAAGTTTGAACCTGTTCCAGGTATACATCATGTAAACCTGTTCGTTCTTGCAGCACCCTGTAGGGTGCATCTTCCATATTTTCATCCGGTCTTACCAGGTCGCCCAGCAGGGAATGCAAGCCTTCAAATTCCTTCAGATCTGATTTGATGAGCAACACCTTGAATTTTTTTTCATCGTATCCAAAAATGACGCAATCCACAGATACACCAATGTTGAAATATTCGAGGTGACTGCTTTTTTCAACTGCAGCCGTTTTCAACTGAACCATTTTATCCATATCAGTTATTGAAAGGTGATGGGAAGGGTTTTAGATGCAGCCCCTGCATGAAGGCGAAGAAAATAAATTCCTTTGCCTCCAGTATTTTTATTGATTTGGATGTTGTGTTCTCCCCTGGTGAGGAAACCTGTATATAAAGTAGTGATGTATTGTCCCAGTACATTAAAGGCTTCAAGGCTCACCTTGTTATTTTGAGGCAACTGCACTTTCAGATTAAATGTTCCCTGCACCGGATTAGGATACAGGCTTGCCTGTAAGGTGTTTTCCGTCCATGGAATATTGGATACCGGTGTAGTGGAAACATTATAGACATTGCGGTTCAGGTACACATGGAACTCGCCCGGCTCCAGAGAAATATTTTGTGCTGTTCCTGTAGCTGAAAAGGTAGCATTGCTGAGCCCTTCGAACCAGGTTCCCGCTACCGGAAATGTGATACTTCCCGTAATAGGTGTTGTTCCAAAATTTCCAACTACCATTAACTGGGAAGTGTCTCCTGAATTCAGCCGTATCCATTTGAAAGCATTGGCGAGATTCTTATCTACTGTTCCCGACAAAAAAGCATTCTTATACCATGGATGTGACCTCAGACTAATCAATTTACTGTAAGTGGTATATACAGACTTACGACGGGGATCATTCAGGTAGTCCCACCGTACCGGCTTGGGATCCAGTCTGCAGTTATTGCTGATCGTTCCGTTGGTACAATAGTTAATGGAATAATCATAGCCCAGTTCACCAAATTGCCAGATCATTTTTGGTCCGGGAAGGGTAAAAAAGAATGCTGCTCCCAGTTCCATGCGTTTTAAAGCGGTGGCCGTATCACGGATGTTATAACCGCCGGAGGAATTGCCAAAGTTGATATTCTTATAAACGAGGCGCTCTTCATCGTGACTTTCCATGTAAGTGACCAGGTGCGGCTGATTGAACCCGCGTACTGAATGGATGCCCCATGAAAAATCCCAATCTGTTGGATTACCCATCAGCGCCTGTCCATAATTATAATTCAGGTTGCCCCATAACAACATCCCATAATCAGCGAGTTCTCTTTCTTCCGTTACATCGGCAAAATGTTCCAGGATAGCATAAGATTGGGGAGACTTCAGTTGCAGGGTATCATAATATCGTTTCCAGATGGCCACCCTTGAAGCATCATAAAATCCCCACTGACTTACGTTACAATTATTACCATTGGCATCACACGTAGGCGTTTGAGTAAATCCTTTCGACAGGTCGAACCGGAATCCATCTACCCGGTATTGCTGCAGCCATGATTCCACCACGCGGCTTGTAAAGTAACGGGTATCCAGACTTTCATGGTTCATGTCATACCCCACATTGAAAGCATGTTTGGGTGCAGGATTGAACCAGGGATTATCAGCAGCGGGCCTGTTATTTACTGCATCAAAATAAAGTTGCACCATGGGTGACTGGCCAAAGGAATGATTGAGTGCAATGTCCATGATGACGGCAATACCTTTTTTATGGCAGGAATCAATGAAGGCTTTCAATGTATTCTTAGGACCATAATATTTATCAGGAGCAAAATAAAAATCAGGATTATATCCCCAGCTCACATTGCCTTCAAATTCATTCAAAGGCATCAGCTCAATAGCATTGATTCCAAGATTTTTCAGATAGTTCAGGCTGTCGCTGATGGTTTTCCAATTATGAGCAGCCACAAAATCCCGCACCAGCAGTTCATAAATAACTAATCCTTTTTTGTCAGGTCTGCTGAAACTTCCTGCACTCCAGTTGTACGCCGGCTCGGCTGTTTGAAGGATGCTCACAATGCCAGTCTGCCCAGCGGGATAGGGTTTGAGTCCGGGATAAGTTGCTGCCGTAATGAAAGGATCATTTCCCGGATCGAGTATTTTTTCAGCATAGGGGTCTGCGATTCTGATATTTCCGTCTACAATGTATTGGTAAGCATATTCCGTTCCGGGCTGAAGTGAAGAAATCTTCAGCCAGAAAAATTTTCCATCTGGTGTTTTATTCATCACCTGTTGCGTCCAGGCATTGAATTCACCGGTGACCGTAACCAGATTCTTACCGGGCGCACGCAACACCAGTGTTGCGGACACATCTCCTGCTTCGTAATTGATTCCATCCCTTACACCTGCTGGCAACGGAGCTACCGGAGATCCGGCAGGAGAAACAAAGAACCTAAGGGTATCATAGGTGGTGGTGGTGCCATCAAAAGCTTCGGCCACCAACTGTTGATTACCCTCGCTGGTAATGGTAAAACTGTTGGTAAAAGAAGTAACACCGGAAGCGGAAACACCGGTTACCAGGTTATTAAAATAATGTTTGATCTGGGAGGGTTTGCTGGCATTGGATGTCATCGTTACCACACTGCCTACCGTCCAGGTCCTTGGCTCCGCCACAGGATAATATTTTGGTTCGGAGGGCGGATCAGTAATTCTTACGGAAAGGTTTGCATTGTAAACCGGAATATACATATCACTCCCGTCTGTATTCCGTTGAACATTATTGCCGTTACCATTGCGAAATAGAAGTGCAATTTTCAAAATGGTTTCTGAAGGGTCCGTAACATTGAAAAAACTGCGAAGGCTGCCATTGATGGTGAACGACCATTTATTACCACCCAGGGATAAAGCATTGGCTGCTGCCGGGGTAGTAGCCCAGGTAAACGGTACATGCTTCCAGTCCGATGAAGTGGTGCTTTGACTGGTGATCACACCCATATGTACATACACATCGGTTAATGGAGTATAATTCAAAAGCCCCCGGTTGCCCTTCGTGGCATCCAGCGTAATTACCAGTGTTTGAGCAGCGTCATTTTCTTTTGGGAAGGGCGGTGTCCAAGTCAATAACTGGGCGTGGAGGGTGGTGAGGGATAAAAATATACCGCATCCTAACAGCATTCTCTTCATAGCAAGCAATTCAATGACTAAGGTAATATTTTAAATATGTACAAGAAACACATTAACTAACAATTTTTTCATTGGGTGAAATCCATACCCACTTCTTCCAACTTCTACTGTAACCGATAAGATGTAAGCATTTTGTTTCCAAAAATTGTTTTTGAGAGGAACGGGGAGATATCACTGTGGCCTGTTTAATTTTACAGTGATATGGAACAGAACCAGGTAAAAACCATTCAGCAGCAAACAGCCCAGTTGCTGAAAAAAATCAAGTCGGAAAGCCTCCTTCCTAACGATCATGTGCTGCTCCTGTCGGTGCTTAGATATCATGAACAACGGTATTACATTCATAATGATCCGCTGGTAGCTGATGAAGAATACGACCGGTTATACAAAGCACTTGAAAAGCTGGAAGCAGAACACCCAGACCTGATAGTTCCCGACTCTCCTACCCAGCGCGTTTCCAAAGGACTAACCAGAGATTTTCCTACGGTTTCTCACCTGGTGCCCATGTTATCGCTTGACAATTCGTATAATAGTGACGACCTGATTGATTTTGACCGGAAGGCCAGGGAATTGACAGGACTTTCAGAAATAGAATACTGCGTAGAACCAAAATTTGATGGAGCCAGCATTTCTCTTCTTTACGAAAATGACCACCTGGTGCGGGGCTCCACAAGAGGCGATGGCGTTCAGGGAGATGACATTACCCCCAATATCAAACAGATCAGGACGTTGCCATTGTCTGCAAAATTTTCTAAGTATGGTTTGCAAACTGTTGAAGTGCGTGGTGAAGTTCTAATCAATAAAAGCAATTTCAAAAAATTCAATGAACAACTGGTCGGGCAGGGTTTAGTGCCACTGGCTAATCCGCGTAATGCGGCAGCGGGAACGCTCCGGATTAAAGATCCAGTGGAAGTAAAAAGGCGAAATCTCGAAGCCTTTGTTTATCACCTGAGTTATTTTACTACGATCAAAAAAAATTCAACTGAAAGTTCCCGGCACGACCTCTCTACCCATTCAGCTACCCTGGAGATGTTGTGGGATCTTGGATTTAGAAGTCCTGAAAAAGAAAAAAAAGTGGTGAAAGGAATTTCGGCGGTGATGGAATATTGCCATCAGTTTGAAATGCAGCGCGATGATCTTCCATATGAAATTGATGGCATGGTGATCAAGGTCAACGATTTTGAACTGCAGGATCAGATGGGAATGACCACTCATCATCCAAGGTGGGCCATTGCTTTTAAGTTCAAGGCCAGGCAGGCTACGAGCAAATTAACCAGTGTGGGCTACCAGGTAGGCAGGACGGGCAATATTGGTCCGGTTGCCAAAATAGATCCGGTGCATATCGGTGGTGTTACGGTGCGGTCGGTTTCTTTATTCAATGAAGATGTGATCCGTGAAAAGGACATCCGTATTGGAGATACGGTTTTGGTAGAGCGTGCTGGAGACGTTATTCCCTACATTGTAAAACCGTTGGCAGAGCTAAGAGACGGGACAGAGCAACCTATTCTGTTTCCAAAAAATTGTCCTTCCTGCGGTCAAAAGATCTACCGTTCTGAAGAAGAAGCAGCGTGGCGGTGCATCAACATGAATTGTCCTGCCCAGGTTTTGGAAAGACTAATGCATTTTGCCAGCAAGGATGCCATGGATATTCGGGGCCTGGGGGGTGCTATTATTGAAAAATTAAATTCCCTGCAATTGCTCACTTCCATTCCACAGATGTACCAGTTGGATTATGCTGCTATAGGCCAACTCGAAGGGTTTGGAAAAAAATCGATAGACAACCTTCAAGCTGCCATTGAACATTCCAAAAGCCAACCACTGCACCGCCTGATTTACGCACTCGGCATCCGTTATGTTGGGGAAACCACAGCGAAAACACTAGCACATGCCATTGATCATTTACTGGACCTAAAAAATTTTGATGAAGAAGCGCTACAAAATCTGGAAGATATAGGTCCGAAGGTAGCGGGCAGCGTGGTTCAATTTTTCAGCAATCAGGAAAATATACAACTGATCAAAGCGCTTGAAAAATTAGGTCTGCAACTGAATAATGAAAATAAGAATTTCTCTACCGGAGGTAACCTTGATGGACAAACGTTTCTTTTTACAGGAACCCTGGTCAAATTGAAACGCAATGAGGCAGAAGAATTGGTGGAAACCAATGGAGGAAAGATATTGTCAGGTGTCAGCAGCAAACTCAATTACCTGGTAGTGGGTGAAGATGCCGGAAGCAAACTGGAAAAAGCGAAGAAGATCAACAGTGTCAGGATCATTTCAGAGCAACAGTTCATCAACATGGTAGCCCCGGCATAAATTTTTTATACCTGTATTACTTCAGACATCCATTTTTTCTGGTAAAACAAAATTCATGATCAAAAAGTTACCTGGTGAAGTATGGAAGCCATTGTTGTTTAGCGGTAGCAGGGAGCTGAGAAATAAATATGCGGTATCCTCTTTGGGTCGTATTGCCAGTTATAAAACAGCTGTTGTTACAGATGGCAAATTATTGAACGGTTCGCTTACTACGGGATATAGAACTTTGAATCTTCACCGGCCAGGATATAAAGGAACACTTTACATACATCGTGAACTGGCCAAGCTTTTTTTAAAGCGCCCTTCTGCGAAACACCGTTATGTCATTCACAGAAATCACAATAAACTGGAAAATTCAGTGAGTAATCTCTCCTGGTCCACCTTACAGCAAATGATCATTCACCAACAGAAAAGTCCGGCCAAAATGGCTTATAAAAAAAGGCAGGCAAATAGGCAGGTAGGCCTGAAACTTACAGCCGCACAGGTAAAAAAAATAAAAGACCTGCTGGCCAGTAAAAACCGGAAGCTGACGATCAAACAGCTAGCGGAAAAATATCTGGTAAGCGAAATGACGATGTACCGCATCAAAAGTGGTGAAAACTGGGGAAGGGTGTAGCCGTGATGGTGAACCTCCTGCGGGCCGTTGCGTGGAGGTGGATATGGTCGCCTTTGACTGGTAGGCAGGTAGTGAGGATTGATAAATGAATGGGTATCTCAAACATCAGGTTTTTTCTACAGTAACCGCGGTGCCATAGGCCAAAACTTCTGTGATGCCACTCATCACTTCATTGGCATCATACCGCATGTTAATAATTGCATTGGCATTGAATTGAAGGGCATGCTGAATCATAAGGTCGTAGGCCTCCTGCCTGGTCCTTTCGCATAATTCTGTATAGATCGTGATGTTTCCACCAAACAGAGATTGGATACCACCTGCCAAATTACCAAACACGCTTCTGGAACGTACAATGATTCCTCTTACAATTCCAAGATGTGCTGTGATTTTATAGCCTTCAAGGCCCGTACTGGTTGTGACTATCATACTATATTTTTATTTTAATGTAAAAGATAGCTTATCCATTCCATGTTTAGTAATGATGGTAGCAGGCACCTAATTAAGGATTACCTACTTTCTCTGGAAAAAAAATACGTAGGTGTGAGCTCCGGAATAAATACGTGCCTTGAAACGGTTGGTAGATGTAAATTCAATGTCATCAAAATGTTCGGATCGTACATCCTGGCTGTTGAAATCTACTGCGGTAACCTGCATAGACCTGACCTGTTTACTGGAACAATTGGAATGTCCCTTATCATCGGTTGTGCATTGATCACGAATCCACTTTGTACTGATGTCCCAGCTTCCTTTATATAAAGATCCTGATGAATTTTCATAAACAAGTCCTCCTGATTCTTCAAAAGTGAACATACCTTCCCGAAATGGAAGATTGGAAGTATTTCCACCGATTCCAACCTTATCTACATCTGACAATGACCAATTTCCAATGATGCGGTCATCATAAGATTTGAGGATGTCTTTGCTGCAACTACTGCTCCAAACAAGCAGCAAGACAAACACCATGGTTTTTGTAAGTTTTTTTACCATAAAAAGGTTTTACCTAAGTTCTAACATTTTACATTTGATTTGCTTTAGCCGCTGTTCCTTAACAAAGATTTGAGATTGAAAATTGATACTTTCAATCTCGCAAATAATTTAATTGGATGTTACTTGAATTGGACTGAGATTGTATGGACCCGTTATTAAAAGAACCTTGATGAATTCATTGCTAAAAAAATATGGTATTCTTTTTTTTAGTACGCTGTTTACTATCACCTTTTTTATTGCTTGCGCTCAGGATACAAACACCATTAAGGTACAATTCATTTATGGTTCCAAACCTTTGAGGAAATTCAGAGACACAGAAAAAAAATGGTTTGGCGGTTTGCTGGGCGGACATGCTGGAATAGAAATCAGCCCTGGTAAGTTTTTGAGTTTCGAAGGCAATGACAAATTTCATCCCATTGACCACAGGTATCAACGACACTGCCGTTACAGAGTGTTGAGCACAAATGAATTTTGGAATGCTATGGGATCATCCGGTGACAGTGTAAAAAAAGCCACCATCAGCATACCAGTGAACCATCATCAAATAAATACCCTCGATAGCCTCGCCGCTGCATATGTCAGAAAACCTCCCTACGACTATTCCTTTTTTGGTATGCGATGCGCTTCCGCTACATACGAGGTCCTGGGGCAACTGGGACTTGTTAAACCACATAGCTACAGGGGTACCTGTCTCAGGATTTTTTATCCCAAACAATTACGGAAACAACTGATGGCCCAGGCACAAAGAAAAGGGTGGACAGTCATAAAACAGGAAGGATCAACAAGAAGAAAGTGGGAAACATTTTAACTTCATTCATGCTGGAACCTCAAACCATAAAATTTTTATCACGGCTGAAAAAGAACAACAATAAGCCCTGGTTCGATTTACACCGTGCACAGTACGAGGCCGCCCGAATTGATTTTTCAAATTTTATACAACTGGTGATCAACGAACTGCAGCAATCGGATGTTTCCATTGTAGGGCTTACCTCCAGGGAATGCCTTTTCCGGATCAATCGCGACATCAGGTTTTCTCATGATAAAACACCTTACAAAACCAACCTGGGTGCCTCCATAAAAATGGGAGGGAGAAAATCCATCTTTGCCGGCTATTATTTTCATTGCTCACCCGCCACAACATTTGCCGGTGGTGGCTTATGGATGCCTGATGCCGCTCATCTCAAAAAGGTGAGACAGGAAATTGATTATAACAGGGAGGAATTTCAATCCATCTTGAAAGAAAAGCGTTTCAAAAAAACCTTTGGGGACTTATACCAGGGTGATGAAGTTCGGTTAAGCAATGCACCGAAAGGATATGAAAAAGATCATCCTTTCCTTCCCTATTTAAAATTGAAAAGCTTCATTGCTGAAACCAGGTTTTCAGACAGTGAGCTATCGATGAGCAACCTGCACCAAAAAACAGTAGCTGCTTTTGTTGCTTTACAGCCTTTGCTGGCATTCATCAACAGGTCACTGGACTCCTGAACCGGCCAATATTTCTTCTGGCAGATCTTCTGCATTCATAAAAACTGAGTTTCCAACCATTCGGTATCATACATACTGGCTGTGAAGTTGACCCATCAACCATTCGAAGCTATTGTAACAGCAGAGCGTTCAGAATATTTAGTGTGCTACTAGGAAAATAGAAGTTTATTTTTTAATTTGTTTTCCAAATCCAAAACTATGAAACCTTACACTTTCATTGCCTCCGCCTGTATTGGCATGGTACTGCTCTTCATGCTTTCGTGCAGCAGTCATCATTACTACACTTCTTCCGGTTTTGAACAGCTAACCCGTACTCATAAGAATATTGCCATTCTGCCGGCCGAAATGATCTTCACGGGTATTCCTCCAAAAAATGTAAGTCTCGAACAAATTCAAAAGATTGAGGAATCTGAAAGTAAAACATTCCAGAATGCTTTATACAATGGCATCCTGCGTCATGCGAATTCTAAAAAATATATGACCTATGTCAACGTGCAGGATATCAGCACCACGCAACACCTACTGGAAGAAAATAACATCACGATAAGGAATTCGTGGAAAGAAAATGATATCCGGCTGGCGAAATTACTGGGCGTTGACGCAGTAGTCCGAATGCGCATTCAAAAAAAACGGTACATGAGCGACCTGGCCTCCATGAGTATCAATATGGGCCAGCAGGTATTATCGCAGGTTGCCGGGGGAAAAATACCTGTTCCTTATGTGCCTAATAAAACCAATGATATTTATGCCTCCTGCAATATAGTTTGTGAAAGTAAAACCTTGTGGAATGACAACTATGAAGCGGGTGCCAATTATAACCGGCCTTCTGAAGTAGTGATCGAAGACATCACCGATAATTTTGGAAGACATTTTCCTTACAGGAAAAGAAAATAACCTGAACGTCAACAGAAGTTTCCGAAGCACCCGTGAACATTCAATTAAAGTAATTTCTTCTTTACCAGGTACTCCGCTATCTGGATGGCATTGGTAGCGGCACCTTTGCGCAGGTTGTCACTTACAATCCACATGTTAAGCGTGTTGGCCTGCGACTCATCCCTGCGTATCCTTCCAACAAACACCTCATCTTTATCGTGTGCCCACAGTGGCATCGGGTACACCTGCTTCGATGGATCATCCTGGACAATGATACCTGGCGCAGCACTAAGGATGTTCCTGACTTCATTCAGGTCAAAATCTTTTTCGAATTCAATGTTGACACTTTCGCTATGCCCTCCAATTACAGGGATCCGGACAGTAGTGGAAGTAATCCTGATGGAGTCGTCTCCCATGATCTTCCTGGTTTCCTGAATCATTTTCATTTCTTCCTTGGTATATCCGTTATCGAGGAATACATCGATCTGAGGCAGTGCATTCAAATCGATCTGGTATTTATATGCCATTTCCCCCTGTTTGCCTGCACGCTCATTGAATAACTGGTCCACCGCTTTTTTTCCTGTACCGGTAACACTTTGATAAGTGGAAACCACCACTCTTTTGATCCAGTATCTTTGATGAAGCGGTTGCAGCGCTACTACCATTTGTATGGTAGAACAATTGGGGTTCGCAATTATTTTATCTTCTTT
>JANLYU010000272.1:0-7828 GCA_031365785.1 Flavisolibacter sp.
CCTGTTAGCACCTACCATTGCTGTAGCCAGGGGTATAAGACTCATCCAGAATAAGAAAAAAAGGTTTTGCAGCAAAAGCGATTCGTCTGTATTTTCCAGCAGGTGGAACATATGATGATGGTTGATCCAGAAAATCCCAATCATCAAAAAACTAAAGGCATAAGTAATAAAATAGGGGATGAGCTGTAAAAGGTGGTTTCGTACTGCTGCCTCACTTTCTTCCTGATTAAAAGCAGGGAATTTAATGGTGAGCACCATGATGGTAATAATGATACCAATGACGCCGTCGCTGAAAGTTTCCACTCGTGTGGTTCTTATTTTCATGCATTAATTTGACCCAACATAGAAAATATTGAGCCACTTTCCACATAAAATTTAATCTTCAATCAGACCTGGTATATTTCATCCATTGCAGCCATGTATAGTAAGACGGACGACGGGTGTTTGTTTCATCTTTAAAACCTGTATCCTGCCATAATCCAAACAGATCCTGGTAAAGGCCCATTTGTTTTAACCGTTGACTGCCTGCATCATAATCCGTGGAACAGAACCAAACGAAAAAACGCGCCTTTCTTTCATTTGAAAGTTGTAATACCAGGTTCAGATAATCTGCCTGCCAGGCAAGACTACCTATCCGGGTTAAAGAAAAGGACGGAATGGAAAGGTTTTGTGCGATGTATCCAGTTTCTGCAAATCCCCAGGGCTTATTTTTATCCAGGTTGATGTAATTGGTAAAAAATGACGCAGGTAGGTTTTTGGGATCTGTATTCCCTCCAGCCATGGTATTGGAAGAAATGTAAGGATAGGCACTCAGGGCAATAAGATCAGTATAATTAAGCAATTTTTTAGCCAGTGAAAGTGATGCCGGTTCGTCACTGACCATAAAACTCAGGAAAAAAAGTACTCCTGGATATTTCATTTTTAACCGCGCATTTACCTGTGAAAGAAAATTACTATACTGCTCAAATTGAACCGAATCCCATTGGGCTTCGTTGCTTTCCACACCATAATTGATGAGTTGCGGGTGTAGTTGATCGATCAGGAAACTTACATAGTTGACATAGGAAGTGATCACTTTCGGATCATTGAAAGGCAACAACTTCCAGTAATTTTTTATACTGTCAGTGATTTGATCAGTCACACGGTAATAATCAGCTTTTTCTCGTCGTGTCAGGTTCAATGGCGCCACACTCAGTAAAATTTTTTTTCCAGGCGCCGTCAGTTGTTTCCGCAAATCCACATCAGCAATTAACTGTTTGGGCCACGAAAGATTTTGAAAAGCTTCTTCATAGGGTATGCCTTCATCGAAATGATGGGATACCATATCGCAATGCGAATTAATGAAACTATAGGCATCTTCCTGTGCGGGAGTGGTAAAGTCTGCGGGCCATGGTGTTACTGCCATGTAAAAGCTCCTTTTTGGGGTTACCGGATCTTTTTTCCGGCAACTGCACCACATTAAAACAAGGATCATGCAGCCTGTAATCAATATTTTCATAGGTAGGACAATTAACAATAAATGGAAGTATAATATACTCAAAATTTTTCTTGAATTCAAGTCAAACCCTGGATGGCCAATGATTTCCTGAAACAAAGCTTGGATAGAAGATAATTCAGATAAATGATGAGCCAGGCTGGCATTAATTTAGTGGTATTGTGGAAAAGAAAAGTATGAAAGAGCAGCAACCAACTTCAGAGAATCAGGTAAAGGACATAAGGCCTGAAGGGCCAGCAGTCAGTAAAACTCATGAACAGCCTGTTAGTCAGGACGATCAGGAAGCTAAAGAACATCAAAAAGAAGAGTGGCAGAGGGGTATATCTGCTGGCAACCATGAAAAAATGAATGCATCTTTTGAAGATGTCAAACCTGAAATACAGGGTAGTTCTTCCATTCCGCTGGATAAAGACAACACAATGGAACAGGATTGAATATCGTGATCAATTGACCCCTCATGGATTTTTCCTTCCATATGGCATAGTTTTTTAAGTAACCCTGTCAAAATATACATTATGCCTAATTGGCTTAGAGCATTGATCGCCGGATATGGCGCAAAGAAACTTGGTGGCGGATGTTTCGGAACTATTATAGTGTTTGTTATCCTCTACTGGTTGTTGGGACAGCATTGCTGATTCCTTTCAATTGTAAGTAAGAATTATTAATTACCTGCCAGTGCTTAATTTTATATTGACTATGAAAATTAAAAGCATTGGCAGGTTTATCATTGGGATCTTTTTTAGCTGCAGCTGTATTTTTTGCAAAAGAAACGTAGCGGCATTATCAACGGATTCAATATTTGATTCCATCCCACTTGCACATTTATTAACCCCCACCATAAAGGAAGTATCCGGAATAGCCGACAGCCAGGTAAACCCGGGATTGATTTGGGCAGAGGAAGACAGCGGTAATCCCTCTCAGATTTACCTGGTGAAACATGATGGCATTGTTCTTAAAAGAATTTTTCTACAAGGCGTGACCAACAGGGATTGGGAAGATATGACCCTGGTACAAAACAATATTTACCTAGCTGAAACAGGGGATAATGCTCAAGTATACGGCAATTATGCATTTTACAAATTTCCTGAACCTGTTTCTTCAATGGACACCGTAAAAAATATTGAAACCATCCACTTTAATTATGCTGATGGTTCGCACGATGCCGAAGCTTTCCTGGTAGATTCAGTAAATAATGATATTTACATCATTACCAAGCGCGATAACCCTTCTAAAGTATACCGGTTAAAAGCTCTAGTCGGTACTACCAACGTAGCCACACTGGTTGAAAATTTACCTTATTCTGGTGTGGTCAGTGCAGCGATGTCTGCCGATGGTAAAGAGATCCTGGTAAAGACCTATACTACTCTTTATGAATATTCCCGAAGGTTAGGTCAGGACATCGTTGAAGCTTTGAAGCAACCATTAAAAAAGATCAGTATACTCATGGAACCTCAGGGTGAAGCGGTTGGGTTTGGAAGGGATGGAGCGGGATTTTATACCCTTAGTGAACAGGCATGGGCGCCTTCTGTAAACTTGAATTATTACAAAAGGCACCGCTGACAGGAAACCCGTATCATAGGGTCAATAAGTTACATATTGCTTGTGCCCTTTCTTATCTACCCAGTAATACCGATTTTCATCATCGATATAAATGGTCTGACCATTAGGCCCTTTTTTACCTTTCACAGTTTTGTCTACCACTTTAGAAGCTCCTTTTGATGCCAGTTCTGCCGTTTTATTACCTACTTTTTTAGCTCCCTTTTTAATATCATGGCCTGCCTGGTGAACCCTGCTTTGAGCCTGAATGCAAGTTGCCGTTCCAAAAAAAATGAGGAATGCAATTAGAATCTTTTTCATTATGATTGTTTTATTGTAATCGACCTCTTATTCTATCTAAAACAATGCCATGACCACGATTCTCGTCAATAACAAGACCCCTGTAGAAACAGGGGTCCATTACCAAAACGAGATATTTGCTTGTTTAAAAATCAAGTGTAAGATGGAATATAAAGGTGTCCCGCACAAGAGTAGTAGTACATGGAAACTATTCAGTTAGCGGAAGGTAATACCTCCATGACAGCTTGAGTAAATATGAGTTGACGAATAGGTTGATTTCACTACCCAGTAAAAAAAAAGGGCAGCTGTTGGCTGCCCTTGAATAATATGTAGAATCCTATTTTTAAAGGTTGTCGATCTTCACTAGCCAGGCATTATAACCACTGCCGGGTACCCAGGTATAGCCTCCGATCATGTAGCCACCATCCTGTGTTCTGATCATGGTATTGGACCTGTCATCCAACTCTGAAGTGTGACCATATGTACTGGCAGCGAGCTTGGTTCCATTTTCATCCAGTTTCAAAAGCCAGCCACTAAAATTATTATTTGGACGCGTTACATCACCTGTAGTACTGTTAGAATAACCCATGGTAATAAATCCACCTGTACTGGTATTGACAATAGAAGTAATGTATTCTTCATTAGCTCCTCCATATGTTTTGGACCAAACTTTATTTCCTGAAGCATCCAGTTTAATCAGCCATTCGTCAAGGCCACCTTTGTTCAAAGGAATATCACCATTTTTACTTTTGGTATTACCCGCAACAATATAACCTCCATCAGCCATCTGTATAATCCCATTTAAGTAATCTTCGTCTGATCCACCATAGTTCTTGCTCCATATTTTATTTCCGGAAGCGTCTATTTTCAGAATCCAGCCATCATAACTTCCCTGGTTGCCTGTCATGTCGCCATCCCTGCTTGTTGTAAAACCTGTCATCGTAAAACTTCCATCGGAATTTTTGATCAGAGAGGTAAGCTGGTCTTCAGAAGTTCCTCCAAGGGTTTTACTGAATATCTGGTTTCCATTGACGTCAATTTTCTTAATCCATCCATCGCGGTTGGAACCGGTGCTGGTATAACCTACAAATAAATATCCGCCATCATTGGATGCAACCATAGCCATAGGCTTGGCATCCGTGCTGGTGCCCATGTCTTTTTGCCATACTTTGTTTCCATTGGCATCCGTCTTCATGGCCCAGGCAAAATTTTGGAAATTGAAAAAAGTATACCCAACCATTAGAAATCCTCCGTCCGGAGTTTTTTCAACGGAGGTGGCATAATTATCGTTTTGATCTCCATAAGTGAAACTCCAAATCTTTTTGCCATTGGCGTCAACTTTTGTCAGCCAGGCATCATAACCCATTCTTACTCCAGGAACGTCTCCATCGGCACTCCTCGTGTTTCCTGCAAAAACATATTCGCCAGAAGATAACTGTACAATGGAATTGGCAAAGTCATAATCACTTCCTCCAAAATTATTGATCCAGGTCACCGCCTTATTATTCGGGATAGGGTCTGGTTTCACGTCATTATTTTTCTTACAACTCAATAAGGAAACCGAAAAAAGTAAAATTAAAATGGGAATGCGCATATGTTTTCAATTATAGGTTAGGTTGAATCTATAAGGTAAAGAAATTATTGTGCCAACTGCAGTGTTTGCTAAATTTAATGTCTTTGAGCCAATGTATCAATATTAGTAACGTCTGATTTGAAATAGTGTAGCGGTTAAGCAACAATGATTTCAAAAAATTAATATATTAAAATCTTTCAATAATAAGTTAATTCTCTGCACTGTTGATCTGCCCCAGTTGAAATCGTGCAGTCACAGCCTTTCTGTTTCCTGGCCGGGAAAGGGTGAGTGAATTGCCAGGCTGGATGTTATTGAAGTAAAGAGTTTCTTTATCAAATAAACGTTCTCCTTTTTTATAGTAAAATATATCAACAGTAACAGTTTTTAATAATTCCACACTGTTGTTCTGAATGGTCACTTCCAGAGATGAAATACTTTTTCTGTTGGCATCCTGCTGGTATTTGGCATTCATATTCACCTTTTGCAATGGCGGGGTTTCTTTTTTATCTGTAGGCACAACCGGTTCAGTCGCATTAGGAACTTTTGTAATGACCTCGCCAGATTCCAAATCGGAATGATCAGGTTTCACCAATTTTTTACGCTCACTTCTGTTTTCTTTGGCCAATACCCTCCTTACCGAATCAATAAAATCGTCTACAGAAAGTTCCTTTTTTAAGGTGGATTTGGTCACTTCAGATATACTTGTTTTGGGTGGCACAACTATAATTTCCTGAGAAGGTGGATGAACCGCCGGTCCGGAAACTGCATCACTGATATAATGCTGACCGGGTTTTAAACCTGCTTGCTGTTGTTGCTGATCATGATGGATGAAAAAAAGAGAAGCTGCAACAACCATCATACAGGCGATAGTGGCTGCAATTAAACCTGGTTTTCTGATACTTACCAGTCTGAAATGCTTTTTCTCATTTTTTTTATGTAACCAGTCCGCATATTCCTGTTTCAAATCCTCCAATGATCGCGCATATTTGATTTGAGTATCCTTCTGGCTTTTTTCCTGCTGTTCAGCATAAGCCTGAACCCGTTGATAAATCTCTGTTGCCCTTTTTTCTAATTTATCTGCTGTAAGTTCTTCTTCGTTTTCTGATTCTGTTGAAAATGAAGCTGGTGCTGAAGCAAGCGGACTTACCGGAGATATTGACCTTGTGTTTTGAGAAGCCGGGTGTTGGCTGGCAGCAGAAATTACGGTTGTATCATTGTCCCTCACTGGCTGAATAGAAGGTTCTACATGAACTTTGAGAGCATCTATTTCAGAGGGGTATCGCCACCCGGCACTTTTTCCTTCCACCCATACCAGGTCAAAAGGTTGGAGCCGGAGCTCAAGGAGTTGTTCCAGGTTCAATGGACCCCGTTCTTTATTATCCCTGAGAATTCGATACATGTTGTAATTAACTAGCTTTAAACCTAAGCAAAATCTAATCCATAAAATCAAGCCTCCACATTACAAAGCGCTTGCAGCCCGGTTTTTTTTGATTTTGGGGATAAATTTATAAATCTGGCTATCCTTTTAAATGTATTTCCCATGGACTCTTCAAGAGTCTTTTCTTTACTACCTAACCAAATATGGTGTTGGAAGGGCACTTTAATTTGCGGGCTACCCTTCAAGTGGAAAAGAGCAAAGTAGGAATGCCCTATAAGTCAAAAAAATAATGAAATCATCCTCTCCTTGTCCGTATTCAACCCTATACACCGCAACCTTTTCATTAAAGTTTATGCATAAAACTTCTAATATGGGCAACCGCTTTGAAGGGGTGAAACTATTCGCATAAAAAAATATATGGGTACAGGCAATCACTTTTAAAGTTTCATTCCTGTTCGGTACTCTGATCAATACCTATCCATGAAGTCGAACTGACTTAAATAAATGGTTGCCATGTAATAAGGGGTAATAGGATGCCTTAGTCCACATAGCTGATGATACCTTAAATACCCTTTTCCAGTGCTATAACTATCATTTCATTAAGGGATATCGTGTTTCTACTAATGGAACTTTCATTACGGGAGGGATTGCATTTGTGGTGCAGGTAATATAATTTAGTAAGTGAAAACTGATCCGATAACCCGATAAACTGAAATCCATGTCCCGTCAAAATTTTCTTTCCAGAGAATCTTTCATAGATGCTACGGAAAAACTTGCTAAAGACACTGTCTTATCCATCCCTGCATTTGCCCCCAACATTAGACTGATTGCTGAAAATAAGATGATTGAATCCATCAGGTTTTCCTACGACCTTCCAGTCAGGAACCAGCAATTCCATATTGATGTATCCATTCAACCACTGAATGAGCAGTATACCAGGATCAGTTTACACGGCAGGCATACCAATGGACAATCATTCAGTAATAAAACTGATATGGCTATTGCACTCCATGATTTTGAAGCCGCCGTGCAGGCTGCATTGAAGGGAGATGTTTCTTCCTATAAGCCGTATGAACCTAAAGTAACCCATTCCAGAAAATTCATGCAGTATACTTCCGCTTTGGTGGCTACTGTGGGACTTTTCTTTCTGAAAAAGAAGCTTTCCTGATAAGATCTATGTAGAATATCAACACACCCTGCTCTGCAGGGTTTTTTATTTCTATTTCATGAGAAGAATCTAACTGTTTGGTTTGTATTGAATCTCATAGAATATCTTTGAAAGATGACCCCTCAAACCGCTCTTGTAATTGGAGCCACTGGGCTTGTAGGCCATCAGCTGGTCCTCTTACTATTGCAGGAAGAAAGGTTTTCCAGGGTAAAAATCTTTGTAAGAAGAAGTACCGCTATCCAGCATCCCAAATTAGAACAACATCTTGTTGATTTTGAAGATGTGAAATCATGGGCCTCATTACTTCATGGACAAGTTTTGTTTTCTGCACTTGGTACCACTCTCCGAAAAGCAGGCAGTAAAGCGGCCCAATATAAA
>JANLYU010000060.1:0-2199 GCA_031365785.1 Flavisolibacter sp.
AGGAAGTGATAAAAATTGTATATCAGCAACTCTCTCACTTAAAAATAAATCTTGAACACGCAGGTTTTGTTGTTGACTATATACCGGGAGGTAACTGGCATTTTTGGATCGCTGATGAGCAGGACATTCCTTCTAAAATAACGCATCCGTATTTTGAGTCTGTTTGGGCAAATCAATTTAATGAAGCAAAAGAAAAAGGTGCAGACTTCTTTGCCACCCATTTAAATTTTGAAGAAAAGAATAAATTTTACAATGAGCTTTTATCCTATGTTCCCGGGTTACCGGAAGCATCAAAAGATTTTTATTTAAACTGTCCCGGACTTGCAGCATCAACAGTATTATTAGAAAGTGTTGGCCTGTACATCGAAAATTTTTCTGGTACTCCCTATACAGATGAAGAGAATAATACGTTGATGCGTTTTGGAAAAGTATTCCAGCAAACCTATACCCGTTTTTTAGATTTGCAAAAAGCAGAAGCACAGGCAAGAGAAGCACAGATTGAAAATGCTTTGGAAAAAGTGAGAAGCAGAACGATGGCCATGCAGCAGAGCGAAGAATTGCCTGAAGCAGCGAACAATCTTTTTTTACAAGTGCAGGCATTAGGAATACCGGCCTGGAGTGCAGGGTATTGCATTTGGGATGAGGATAAACAAGGCATTACGTTATGGATGAGCAGCGAAGGGGTGATGCAACCTCCTGCACATGCCCCACTTAATGAAGATCCATCGTTTATTCACATGAAGGAAGCGTATGAAAGGGGAGATGCATTTCATGTGGAAGAAATAGGTGGCGACGCTTTGGTTACGCATTATCAATATATGCGTACACTGCCAGTAGTAGGAGAGATTTTAGACTCCATAATTAATGCAGGTCATCCTTTACCCACTTTTCAGATATTTCACTGTGTTTATTTTTCACAGGGATTTTTGTTGTTTATCACTTATGAACCTGTACCGGAGGTGCATGAAGTATTTAAACGTTTCGGAAATGTGTTCGACCAAACCTATACCCGTTTTCTCGACCTGCAAAAAGCAGAGGCACAGACCAAAGAAGCAAGGATAGAAACTGCATTAGAAAGAGTAAGGGCCGTTGCCATGGCGATGCGAAACCCCGGTGATTTGTCGGGCATCAGCCAAACACTTTTTACGGAATTAAAGGCGCTTGGTTTTGCTGATCTCCGCAACACAGAGATTATTATCAACAACAACTGGAAAGAAACCATCCTCAGTTATTATTATTCCGATTACGGCCGAACCGGTGTTATTGAAGTGGATTATAAAACAAACCCCACCGTTCAGGCCTGGGTAAATGAACTCCGGAAAGCGGATGATGCTTTTGCTGAAGTGATCATCAGGGAAAAGGAAATGGATGCATGGAAAATTTACATGGAAGAAATTGGTTACCTGCCTGATACTAAACTGGATAAAGTAAAAGCCATTTATTATTATTCTTATTCTATCGGCCTGGGAGCATTGAGTATTTCATCCTTTATACCAGTGGAACAGCAACAAATAAATATCCTGGAAAGATTTAGAAATGTTTTTAATCTTTCTTACCAGCGTTATACAGACATTGCTCTTGCAGAAGCCCAGGCAAGAGAAGCACAAATAGAACTTGCATTGGAAAGGGTTCGTGCAAGAACCATGGCCATGCAAAAAAGCGAAGAGCTTGCTGATACTGCTTTTGTACTTTTCCAGCAGTTTAAAGAATTGGGAGAAAATCCTTACCAGATAACTATAGGCATCATTAAGGAAGCTGAAGGTTTTGTAGAATTCAATATTACCGGGTCTGATGGGAGTGGAGCACAAATAAACAGCTCATTTAAATTTGATATTAATGAACCGGCCTTAATTCAAAAACTTGTAAAGGGGTGGAAAGAAAATAAAAGATCATCTGTTATAGAGCTGGCAGGAAAAGACCTCACAGATTGGGTTGCACACCGGAGTGAAGTAAGCGGTATAATTGATAACACGGATTATTCAAATGCCCGGCGTTATGTAGGCGCAGGTTTTTTTACCAAGGGGCTTATTTCTATTTCTACAGTAGATCCTCTGGCCACTGAATCAATCTTGTTATTAGAAAGGTTTGCACAGGTGTTTGACCAAACCTATACCCGTTTTCATGATCTGCAAAAAGCAGAAGCCCAATCAAGAGAAGCACAAATTGAACTGGCATTGGAAAGAGTAAGGGCAAGAACCA
>JANLYU010000122.1:0-3802 GCA_031365785.1 Flavisolibacter sp.
GCTTACCACCTGCCTATGGCAGGGTTTCCGTGAATTCAACAACATGAAAATCATTGATGCTTTAAAAATGGCAGGAAGCATTGCTAACTCCCCCAATGACAGGATCGGTTATGGAATCCCCAATGTAAAAAAAGCTGTAATCAATCTTTTGAAGGACTTTGCTTTTTCTGCCGTTTCTATATCTGGCTGTAAGGCCACCCTGAACTGGACGAGTAAAGACGCGAGCGGAATGAAATACGAGGTGGAAAGGTGGTTGCCCGGACAAAATAGTTTTAATAAAGTATTGGATCGCGATGGCTCTGCGAATACATTTTCCAACCACAGTTATTCCTATGAAGACCTCCTGACAAATGTACCTCCCGGTACTGTTACTTACCGCATAAGAGAAATTATAGATACTTCTGTGGGAGGCTTTACCGCAGATTATATAGATACCGTATCAGTTGCACTGACTTCTGCCTGCTCTGCCGTACAGGATTCCATTGTAATTTTTCCCAATCCTATCCATCATGAATTTTCTATTCGTATCACTACCTCCACCCCACTGGCTAATGTGAAAATCCGAATGTATGATACGCGCGCCCAACTTGTAGCTATAGCTGATAAAAATATTCTTGCGGGAGCTACCCTTATGTCTGTTCCCGTGACTTTTCTCGCATCAGGGATGTATTATGTAACTATCCATAACGGCCAGAAACTGCTTGTCACTAAAAAAGTTTTGGTAATCAAACAGTAAATAAAGCAGCGAACAAGGTATCTGCCTTCTGTTCATATCCTTTAAAATACACTGTCTCTAAACATTCCAGTGACAATTCATTTTTGATATACTCGACGACAGCTTCATTTTCGATTGCAAAAACAGAACAGGTAATATATAAAAAAAATCCTCCCGCCTGTACTTGTTTCACAGCGTTACGGACTATTTTTCTTTGAAGAACCGCATAATCATCCAACTTTTTTTCTGTAAAAAAATGCATTTGCTCCGGTGTTCTGCTCCATGTTCCGGAACCACTGCATGGAGCATCACAAATGACCAGTCCGAATTGTTGATCCATCGAAATCACTTCAGTAGAGAGGTCTGTCAACGCCATTTTGTAGTGATGAATTCCTGCCCGTTGGAAACGCTTGCGCAAATTGACCAAAATACTTTCACGTATATCTGACACTACAAGTGTGGCATTGGGAAAATGGTCATGAAATAAAATTGATTTTCCACCACTGGCTGCGCAGCAATCCCAGATCGTGAATTTTTCCAGTGGGTCCAGCCTGCCAGTCAGCAGTTGTACTACTTTTTGTGAATTGAAGTCCTGCACCACTGCTTCTTCATCCAGCCTGATGATTTGATCAACAGGTGTACCTACAGGCAATTCGATACAATCATTTGTCAACAGGAAAACAATACCTGCCTGATGCAATTTTGTTTTTATCTGCTCCTGATGGCCGGGCCTCATGCGGAGGAACATTGAGGGCTGAATCAGTAAAGATTTATTGAAATTCAATCGTTCCATTTCCGGGCTTAAAAAATTCGCCAAAGGAAAAATAATAGAAAGTTCATGTGCTGCACCCAACAGCGCCAGTTTTTTTTCAATAGAAAGTGCTGCATGATGTTCCCACTCCGGCATGAGTTCATGGATCACCAGTTGTGTTGTAACGGTGCATAAAAATAATCCGGTAAGAAGCCGGGTAGCTGTATCGAGATGACTAAACGAGGATCCCAAACGGTAATAAGAAAAACAAAGATTGGAAATTTGTTTTCTGTCAGTTGATCCGAATTTTTTTTGTGTTTTGAAGTATTGTTTCAACCAAATAGCCAATGGAACCTGCCCCTCATAAGCAATCAGGATGTCCTTGGCAGTATTCAGGTAGGAATGAGAACGCATCTACAAAAAGTGAAGCACCCGCCCGATGGAGGGAACAAATTTTTATAATTCAAGAAGGGCCTTAACAGGATTTTTGCCAAACAATAAGAGATCGGGATTTTCCAGTAATTCTTTCACCCTCACCAAAAATGAAACAGATTCCTTACCATCAATAATCCGATGGTCATAGCTTAGGGCCACATACATCATAGGCCTGGCCACAATCTGACCATCGATCACAACAGGACGTTCCTGGATCTTGTGCATCCCTAAAATAGCCGACTGGGGAATATTGATGATGGGTGTGCTCATCAGGGAACCAAAAACTCCACCATTGGTAATAGTAAAAGTTCCACCCTGCATTTCTTCCATACTCAGCTTATTATCGCGGGCTTTTCCGGCCAGTTCAATTACTTTTTTTTCTATTTCAGCCATACTCAGACTTTCTGCATTCCTGACGACAGGAACCACTAAACCCTTGGGCGCTGAAACAGCAATAGAAATGTCGCAATATTGATGATAAATAAGTGAATCACCATCAATGTAGGCATTCACTGCCGGCCATTCTTGTAAGGCAAAACAAACTGCTTTTGCAAAAAAACTCATAAACCCGAGGTTCACTCCGTGTGCTTCTTTGAATTTTTCCTTATAAGCAGTCCGAATGGCCATAATACTGCTCATGTCTACTTCATTGAAAGTAGTAAGCATGGCAGTGGTATTTTTGGCTTCTACCAATCTGCGGGAAACTGTTTTCCGGAGATTGGTCATTTTTTCTTTTCTTTCTTCTCGACCGAAGGCAGCTACACCAGGCCTGCGCCCCGGATGTGACAATGCATCCAATACATCTTCTTTGAGGATTTTTCCATTAGCCCCTGTAGGAAGAATATTTTTAGTATCTACTTTTTTGTCGGCAATCATGGCTGATGCCACCGGTGTGGCTTTCTGAGTCGAGGTTGTGGGTTTACCTGAAGCACTATCCGGTGAGGCGGTGGCATGTTTTGTATCCGCAACTGGTGTTTCTGATTGGGCTGGTTGTGGCTGAGTCGAATTACCATTATTTTGAGCATCGCTAGCTGTAGCCGGTTTTTTGGCAGCAGTGTCCGTTGAAACGCCTGCTGGTTTGGATGCCGATTCGTCTATTTGCGCCAAAGTATCTCCAATATGTAAAGTGTCCCCTTCTTTTCCAACTGTTTTCAGTACACCGGCCTTCTCCGCATTCACTTCAAAAGTTGCTTTCTCGCTTTCCAGTTCTGCAATCACTTCATCTCTGTCCACATACTCACCATCCTTCTTTAACCATTTGATCAGGGTCACTTCATTTATGGATTCTCCAACAGTTGGTACTTTGATGTCGATCATGGTTCTTGTTTCTTTTTATTTCAGTTTGTTTTTGGTTGATGGTTCATGGATCATTGATCATGGTCATTGCTCATGAACTAAATACTAAAAGCCGTATCCACCATCTCCTGTTGTTCCTGACCGTGCACCTTGCTGTATCCTGTAGCGGTGGAAGCACTGGGCTGCCTGCTGATGGTCCCAAAGTTGATGGTTTTCAGATTCATCTGAAGGAATGACGCTGCGCCCATGTTCAAAGGCTCTTCCTGAACCCAGAACCAGGTGGCTTTGCTGTATTTTCTGTGCAGTACATCCAATTGTTTTTGTGGCAAAGGATATACCTGCTCCAGGCGAACGATGGCAATATCTTTCCGGTTTTCTTTCAGTTGTTTATCGGCCATCTCAAAATACAGTTTACCGGTGCACATCAACACTTTCTTTACCTGTGTGGCATCTTCTGCAAATACATCATCTATCAATTCCCTGAAACCACCTTTGGTAAACTCGTTGATATGGCTGAACGTAGCCGGGTTACGTAAATTTCCTTTGGGTGCAAAATTGATCAACGGTTTACGGAAACTCCAGGTTAACTGTCTTCTTAATGCATG
>JANLYU010000324.1:0-7436 GCA_031365785.1 Flavisolibacter sp.
TACCCAGCAGAAGAAATAACTGGCAAAACAGGAAGGAAACGTGAAGGAATTATACTAAAGGGCAAAAAAAAAAGCCCCGCATGAGCGGGGCTGTGGCTATAAAAAAGAATTAATATCTGTTTTTATTGTAGCTGCCGCTGTTGTTGAAACCACCGCCGCTGCTTTTGCCGCCGCCGCCGCCGAAATTATTGTTGCGGGGTCTGTCTTCTTTTGGTTTGGCTTCCATTACTTTGATTGTGCGACCTTCAACGGTTGCACCGTCTAATTCTGTGATTGCTTTTTTAGAAGCTTCTTCATCAGACATTTCAACGAAACCGAATCCGCGGGACTGGTTTGTCATTTTGTCCATAATCACTTTGGCTGAAGTTACTTCGCCATACTCTGCAAAAAATTCTTTTAAGTCTTCATCCTGTACGTTGAAGCTTAAATTGGAAACGTAAATGTTCATTCTTTCTTTTGTTGTAAAATTAATAATGGATCTGAGGCGAAGCAAGAAAGTAAAGGAAACTATCAGAGAAGAAAAACTTAACAGATCGGTTGACACTTAACTACTGCGATGCTCAAATTAACGGTGCAAATATACAGTTAATTACTATCGCACTTCCAAAAAATTTCTTAAAAGTTTTAATCTAAAGGGAAACTCTTATTCTTTAATGTCCAATCACCTCACGCGGATAGCAATCAGATGTGGTACCAGTACGCCTGTGAGTATTGATTCATTACTTGCCATCAAAAAGCATCGGAATGGTATTCGAATTTTGGCAGTCAGAGGTCAAACCATCCTCGGCAGTTTCCAGCCATTGTGGTACTCAGGCATCACCAGCGCGGAAGCATTTTTTTGGTGAAAACCGTTGGATGCGGGGTCCCAGAATATTTTTTCTTTTGTCCGATATGCTATGTTGCCCATATGAGCATTGATCGCAACGCGGGCGCCAGCTTCGATAGGACAATTAAGATGTTCTTTTTTTCTTGACTGTACTGCTTCTATAAAATTGGTCGTATGCAGGTCAAGTCCCCTGTCTGTAGAAGGCTGCCATGCCACTACATCCATTTTTAATTGGTCTTTTATCTTGTCAGCACGTACTTCCCATCCATTTCGATCCAGTAAAAGGGTGCCATTTTCACCAATAAAAGCAATCCCGTGCTGCATTCCATAGTTGCCCATTCCGGTGGCCATATTATGCTCCCAGATCATTTGAAAATTTCCATAATCATAAATAGCCGTCTGGAGGTCAGGTGTTTCCCGGGCATCACCTGGGAAAACAAATTTGCCTCCGCCGGCAACAATTGACTTGGGCACCTCCACCTTCATCCCCATTAAAATCATGTCAATCAGGTGAACGCCCCAGTCTGTCATCAATCCGCCCGCATAATCCCAAAACCACCTGAATTCATAATGGAAACGGTTTTTATTGAATGCCCTGTCCTTTGCAGGTCCCAGCCACATTTTATAATCCACATCTGCCGGAGCGGGTTCATTCGGAACCACCGGTAGCGGCGTACTTCCTCCACGAAACATCCAGGCTTTTGTGGCCGCAATCTTTCCCAGTTTTCCCGACTGAACAAAATGAATGGCATTTTTGAAGTGCTCCTGGCTCCTTTGCCATTGATTCACCTGCACCATCCTGCCAGAATGAGAAACAGCGGCCACCATCAATTGGGTTTCGTAAATAGAATTGGACACAGGTTTTTCCAGATACACATCTTTCCCTGCATTACAGGCATCAATCATTTGAAGGCAGTGCCAGTGATCCGGTGTCGCGATCACTACTACATTTATATTTTTATTCTCCAGCATTTTCCTGTAATCGGTATAAAGCTGTGGATTAATGCTGATCTTTTGTAATTCAGCTTTTCTTTGAGCCAAAACATGCTGGTCCACATCGCACAAGGCAATGCAGGTAACTTCTGAAATTTTTAAAAGTGAAGTAAGATCACTCCATCCCTGGCCATGGCAACCAATGACACCTACCCCTATTTGATGGGAGGGAGCTACTTTTTTTCTGATGGCTGCGAGAATTTCCATTGGTACCGCAGCTGTGATACCAGTTCCGGCAAGTGTGATACCCGCCTGGCGCAAGAAGACTCTTCTATTCAAAGGCATAACATCAATTTGTGAGTCAATGAATGTAAAACTTTTTTGTACGGAAATCGCTTTCGGAGGTTTTGTTATTGTAAATTGTCTGGCCTAAACTTCAACCATTTACCAGCGGATCTTTTTAAAGCTTGCATATGATAAAAGGAATTTTTTTCACGGGTGTATTTTTCGTAGGATTCTTTTCACTGGCACAAACATCATCTCCCCGCGCGAGTCTTTTCAATGGGAAAGACCTCAGCGGCTGGACTATAAGAGGAGGCAAGGCTCAATTTTCAGTGGACAAAGGCATCATTGTGGGAACCACTGTTCCTAATACCGGCAATACCTTTTTAGTTACCGATAAAGAATATGGAGATTTTATTGTAGAACTGGATGTGTATGTCGAAGATGAAGAAGGGAATTCAGGTGTGCAGACGAGAAGTCATTTTGATCCCAACGGAAACATGGGCAATGGAAAAGTATATGGGAGGCAGTGTGAAGTAGATCCCTCACCCCGTCAATGGACCGGTGGCATTTATGATGAAGGACGGAGGGATTGGCTGTACCCCATGCAGCTGAATGCTTCTGCTCAACAGGCTTATAAAAAAGGAGTTTACAATCATTTTAAGATCGAATGTATTGGACATGACATGAAAACATGGGTGAATGGAATTGCCTGTGCCTTCGTGGTGGATACACTCGATACAAAGGGATTTATAGGTTTGCAGGTGCATGCCATTAATTCCGCCGATCATGCAGGTAAAAAAGTATGTTTTAAAAATATTTTTCTTCAAACTAAGGGACTAAAACCCACCGCATTTCCTAAAAATATATATGTAGCCAATTTTGTTCCTAATACCTTAATTCCTTATGAAGTCAGCAGTGGGTGGAAACTTCTTTTTGATGGTAAAACCACCAATGGTTGGCGAAGCGCACGTGGAGGAACTTTTCCTGAAAATGGATGGAAGGTAGGTGATGGGGTAATGATGGTACTGGATGCGCAGGGTAAGGAGTCAAATAACGGTGGAGACATCGTTACTAACAAAGAATATGCTGCTTTTGATCTTTCATTTGAATTCAAACTCACACCCGGTGCGAACAGCGGAGTGAAATATTTTGTAACTCTGAAAGAGGACAGTAAGGGTTCCGCCATTGGTCTGGAGTACCAGGTGCTGGATGATACACTACATCCAGATGCAAAATTGGGCCGGGATGGAAACCGTACTCTGGCATCATTGTATGATTTGATAAAGGCAGACAAGCAAAAACGTTTTCTTCGACCTATCGGGCAATGGAATTTTGGAAGGATCATTGCTTACCCGGATAAAAGGGTGGAGCATTATCTCAATGGAGTTAAAGTGTTGTCGTATGTAAGGGGTTCCAAAGAATTCCGTGATCTTGTAGCTATCAGTAAGTTTGTAGTGTGGAAAAATTTCGGAGAAGCAGACAAGGGCCACATTCTTTTGCAGGATCATGGAAATGCAGTGGGATTCCGCAGTATCAAGATCAAAGAATTAAAATAAACTCAACACCGGTCCGGCCTGTTTTCTAATAATAATCAGGCATTCTTCCGCAAGGTAAACAGTCATCTTAAACTTAAAATGCTTCCTATGTCTTCTCGTCGCAAATTTATCAAACAGTCTTCTATTGCCGCAGCCGGCACGTATTTAGGCGCCATGGGCTTCAGTGCAAAAAGTTATGGCCGTATTATTGGATCCAATGATCGGATTGGGGTGGGGGTAGTGGGTTTCTCAGACCGCTTCCGAGGTTCACATGTACCCAGTTTTTCCAACCATTGCAAGGAATTGAATTTTGAAATCATCGCGGTCTCTGATATTTGGAAGGTCAGGAGGGAAGAAGGACGCGATTTTCTCAAACAAAAATTTGGCAACGACATTAAAGCCTGTGTCAACAATGAACAGTTGTACGAAATCAGGGATGTCAATGCCGTGATGATCAGTACGCCGGATTTTCAACATGCCCTCCATGCTATTGAAGCAGTAAAGGCAGGCCGGGATGCCTATGTGGAAAAGCCTTTTGCTGAAACAATGGATGACGCAATAGCGGCCTTGAAAGCGGTGAAGTCTTCAGACAGGATCATTCAGATTGGTTCTCAAAGAAGAAGCGGGCCAAATTATAAAGCAGCGGCTGATTTTGTTCAGCAGGGAAAGTTTGGTCCGATCACAATGGTGGAACTGTCTTGGAATGTGAATCAGCCGGGTCGGTGGAGAAGGCCAGACCTCGTCAAGAAGATCCGTCAGGAAGATACAGACTGGAAAAGATTTTTGATGAACAGGCCCTATGAAGCATGGGATCCCAGGAAGTACCTGGAATACCGTTTGTTCTGGCCTTATTCATCAGGGATTCCTGGTCAGTGGATGTCGCACCAGATCGATACCGTACATTGGTTTTCCGGTTTGCCTCATCCGAGGAGTGTTACTGCTAACGGGGGAATTTATATGTGGAAGGATGGTCGTCGCAACTGGGATACCACAACAGCAGTTTTCGATTATGGCCCACTCCATGACCTATCCAGTGGATTTCAGGTAGTCTTTTCTTCCAGAATGCATAATGGTGACGAACATCCGTCAGAATTGTATTATTCCAATGGTGGAGAATTAAACCTAATTACAAATAAAGTATCACCCAAAGGTGGTTTGAATGAAAAAATGGCCGCTGCCATGAACCTGCCTGCCAACTTGCTGCCTGAAGTAGACCTGGTAAAAGATAAAATGGAGGTGGTGGCATCCGCCAATACAGGTGGTGATGCACTAACGGATGCGCACATGCGCAATTGGATGGAGTGTGTGCGTAGCAGAAAGCAACCCAACGCGCCAGTAGAAGCCGGGTATCACCATTCCATAGCCTGTATCATGACAAATGCCGCTATCAGAACCGGGCAAAAAGCCACCTTCGATGAAAAAACTCAACAGGTGATGGCCGGTGGGAAAGTGTTTAAATATTGAGTCATGAAATGGTGTTTCTTTTTGTTTTGCTTATGCCTCACCTGTCATTTCTGTATGGCGCAGGATGTGGGTAAAGGTTTTGAGATCAAGGAAAGGAAAGCACAAAAGCAGGTGGATATTCTATGGAACGGAAAGCTAATGACTTCCTACTGCTATTATGATTCAATAAGAAAGCCATTTCTCTTTCCGTTGAATACCATTGATGGCATAACGGTTACAAGGGGATATCCCGTTCATCCCCATGCAGGTGAAAGAACAGACCATCCCCACCATACCGGTATGTGGATGAACTATGAATCGGTCAATGATTTGGATTTCTGGAATAATTCCACAGCCATTCCCCCGCAAAAAAGGCAACAATATGGAATCATCCGCCATGAAAAGATACTGGTCCGAAAGGTCAACGGCAACAAGGCCACACTCATAGTAACCGCTAACTGGGTGCAGCCCGATGAAAAAGTTTTAATTAAGGAAACCACCATTTATGTATTCAGCATCCAGGAAAGTTATTTTTTTATAGATCGTAATTCTATTCTAACTGCACTTGGAAAGGAGGTTGTTTTCAAAGATGCCAAAGATGGGTTGATGGCTATCAGAGTAGCCAGGGAATTAGAAATGCCTTCGCTCCAGTCGGATGTATTTGTGGATGCTCGTGGAAATAAAACGTCAGTTGAAAAAACGGTCAATAATATGGGGGTCACTGGATCCTATACCAGCAGTGAGGGAAAAAATGGTGATTCGGTGTGGGGTACAAAAGGAAGGTGGGCCATGCTGGAAGGTCAAAAGGAAGGAAAGCCCATTACCATTGCCATTTTTGATCATCCGAAAAATATTGGATATCCGGCGTACTGGCATGCGAGGGGATATGGTTTATTTGCTGTTAACCCGCTGGGCAGAAAAATATTTTCAAACGGAACTGAAGTTTTGAATTTTACATTGAAGTCAAATACTTCAGTCAGTTTTCATTATAAAGTGCTCATCACAAGCGGTACCAAAATAACAGTTGATGAAATGAACCGGCTGGCCAATGATTTTGCAAAATCCCGCCAGTAAACTTCGGTAACGATTTAATATCATTTCATTTTGCGGATTCGCTTCCCTTTTATTTTTTTATTATTTTTCTGTTGGGGAGGGGCATTTGTTTTCAAAGAAAGTAGTTGGTATGCAATGATTTTTTTGGCAAAGAAGGTTGGGACATAAATGATCTTTTTAACCGGGTCTATCCCAATATCTGCGGTGTTGATTTTTTCCGCATGGCTGTCAAGCAGAATGTCCACTTTTCCTTGGGAACTCACATAATAAATATAACCCGTCCAGGAACTGAGGATAAAATCTCCGTTTCCTAAAGGTTCAATGCCGTCAATGGCTTCCGGCAAAGATGCGATCACCGTAAAATTTTTTTGTTCATCGGCCTTGATAAAGGATTTTCCCGCCCCGATAAAAAGATCATGGCCCACTGCTTTCAGGCCATTCACTCCCTGCAGGTTGTCCAGGTATAGCGAAGGAATATCATGTTCTATGCGCCACACCTTGGCCGTACGGGAATCAGACACATAAATTATCCCATTGTCATCCACAGTGATGTCATTTAAACCGTTGGCACTGTCTATGCTGATTTTTTTTTCGATGCGGACATTCTGGATGTCAATGATGGTCACTTCCGAAATGTCTGCTACATACAAACGGTTGCCATAACGTGCCATTCCTTTGGGAGCATTGAGGCCAGTGATCCAGGTGGAATCATATTTTTTCCCGTCTGCTGCCAATTTTCCAATACCTCCTTTTCCATCTGCTTCCCATGGATTGCCATCAATCAGTGATAGGTACAATACGCCTTTGTTCAGCTCAGGTAAAACCGACTCAGGTATGGCAATGATACTGTCGGTTTCCCAAATCTTTTTTAGTTGGAGCGTTTGGGCACCAGCCTGCAAAAACAGCAAGGGCACCGCCATCATTACAATTTTTTTCATTTCTTTCAGGAGTTGTTGATGATTCGGTTTTAATATTGTGATATAAGCAGGTTCAAACAAGTTGACTCTATCATCCTTAATAGTAGCCTCCAGGGAAAATAGTTCTAACCAGTGGTGTGGGTTCCGTATTCCTCATCTTCACCAACATATTCAAACCAGTTATAAACAGCAATAT
Organism: Flavisolibacter sp.; assembly: GCA_031365785.1. Classification (GTDB taxonomy): domain Bacteria; phylum Bacteroidota; class Bacteroidia; order Chitinophagales; family Chitinophagaceae; genus Flavisolibacter. Next base: position 7,189 of record JANLYU010000324.1, read on the forward strand.
TAGTACTTAGTTTTCCCATGGATGTAGCATAAAGTGCAAAAGTGCAACCTACAAACCCGCCTGCAGTTCTGGTACTTAGAAATGTAGCATCGACCGGGCCATGAAGCAAGCTAAATTTATATTCAGTAGAGCTGAAATAAAAATAATAATAGTCGAGATCTGCTTTGATCTTCAGTTGCACAGGAATGTGTGGAGGAGCATCGAGAGGGGTGGAAGCCAATAAAATTATGTGGGATCCATCAGCAGGA
>JANLYU010000333.1:0-1618 GCA_031365785.1 Flavisolibacter sp.
GCCCATGGCACTGGCTATTATCGGAGGCAACCCTGCACAATTTGCACCCTATGCCAAATTGTACCGTGAAGTATATCAAAAGGCCGGGCATGACCAGAACAAGATTCAGCTGGGCATCAACTCGCATGTTTATATAGCTGATACCTCACAACAGGCTGCCGATGAATTTTATCCACCTTATGCCGATGTGATGGGTAGAATTGGCAGGGAACGTGGGTGGCCAGGAATGAACAGGCAACAATTCAACCAATCCATTGGATCGCGGGGAGCTTTGTTGGTAGGAAGCCCCCAACAGGTGATCGATAAAATTTTATATGAACATGAACTGTTTGGAAACACGCGTTTTCTTGCTCAAATGAGTATTGGTGCCATGCCGCATGATCAGATACTCCACGCCATAGAACTTCTGGGAACCAAAGTGGCACCCGTGGTTAAAAAATATATACAGGATCAACCTGTCAAACCTTCCACAATATCTTAAACGACAATTTTCATGTACTTCGATGCAGGAACTGTTTGCTGCATGCCATTCTATTGTGATTAGCCAGTTCCAAATTTTCAAAGACTTCACAGCTTTGTTACTGACGGAAGGGCTGCAAAACCGGAGCATTTTAGAAACTTGTCAAAAAATTTATTGTATTTCAATGAGTTATGGAGGTGTCTGTAAAAATACACGACTTAATTCTTGGATGGAATAGGAAGAGATGCCTACTTTTGCGCTCCCTTAAACTCCGCGAATGCGGGACGAGGGAATAGCAGGAGGATGGTCCTGTTGTTCATTCTTCATCCGCTGGGAATTTATAGTTTGCCTACGCGAATTGAAATTCACAGCTTAAAGCATTTTTCTCATGAGTAAATTACATTTTACAACCCAGCACGCCAATGCGGCTACTGTGCAACACAACTGGTTTGTGGTGGACGGTACCAATCAAACCGTGGGACGTATGTGCGCTCGTATTGCAGCGATACTTCGAGGCAAGAACAAGGCATATTTTACCCCACATGTTGATTGCGGAGATTTTATTATTGTTATCAATTGTGAAAAAGTAAAATTCACTGGTAACAAAATGGACGAAAAAGTTTATGATCACTATACTGGTTATCCAGGCGGTCGTAAGGAAGAAATAGCAATAGACCTGATCAAACGCAGGCCTGAAGTGCTGATCGAAAGAGCTGTCAAAGGCATGCTTCCTAAAAACCGTTTGGGCAGGCAGATGTACAAAAAATTATTTGTGTATGCAGGAGACAAGCATCCGCACGGAGCACAGCAACCAAAGGAATTGAAATTCTAAACCGCGAAACTGTTAGCTAGGCTAACAACGAAGCAAAAAGTCTCATTAAATGGAAAAGCAAAAAAATAGTGTGGGTCGCCGGAAGCAGGCAGTTACCAGGATCTTCATTTTAAAAGGTTCAGGCAACATCATCATTAATAATAAGGATTACAAAACTTATTTTCCAATGGTCTACCTGCAGAACCAGGTCATCCGTCCTCTCAAAACAGTGGAGGCAGCTGATAAATATGATATTAAGATCAATGCAGTGGGGGGTGGTGTAAAGGGTCAGGCGGAAGCTGCGATGCTTGGAATTGCCCGTGTACTGATTGATCTGAACCCAGAAT
>JANLYU010000344.1:0-4398 GCA_031365785.1 Flavisolibacter sp.
TACTGCATGGGTGGATGAAAATGGCCAGCTAAATTTCAGGGATGACATTTATACACATGACAAAATCCTGGGTTCTCGCATTTTTAAAAACGGTTATATGGCAATGAAATAATGAATCACTGATAGCTTCCCTCCGGAAGCTTTTTTATTACCTGCATTCGAATGAAACCCCTGCGAAGTGTTCATAGGATCTGGATGGCCCTCACCATCAGTTTCCTTATTTTTGACCAGACATATGAAGCTTATAGAAGTTAAGGATAAAAAGGGGGCACTGGATTTTATACAGGTTAATGTGGTGATCAACCGGGATAACAACAATTATATACAGCCGCTCGATAAGGATATTCTTGAAGTTTTTGACAAAACAAAAAACAAAACGTTCCGTTTTGGAAGCGCCGTCCGATGGTTGTTGAAAAAAAATTCTGGTGAACTGATTGGGCGCATCGCTGCTTTTACCAACAAAAGATACAAGAACAAGGGCGATGAAGTACCTGTTGGAGGCATCGGATTTTTTGACTGCATCAACGATCAGACAGCAGCCAATATGCTTTTTGATGTGGCAAGGCAATGGCTTCTCGAACAGGGAATGGAAGCGATGGATGGACCTATCAATTTTGGCGAAAGGGACCGGTGGTGGGGACTTGTTGTGGATGGATTTCAGGAGCCGTTGTACGGAATGAATTTTAATGCACCTTACTACCAGCAATTATTTGAAAATTATGGTTTTCGGGTTTTCTTTCATCAGATCTGTTTTGGCATGAATCCTAAAGAACCATTTCCTCCAAAAATTTGGGAAAGACATGATCAGGTAGCACTGGATACGGCATTCCAGGTAATCTGCATCAACAAAAATAATTTAGCACGTTTCGCTGAAGACTTTACGATCATCTATAATGGAGCGTGGGCGGGCCACGGGGGAATGAAGCAGTTGAGAAAGGAACAGGTGATGGCCACTTTCAGACAAATGAAGCCCGTGATGGATGAACGGATGATTTGGTTTGCTTATCACCACGACAAACCTGTTGCGATGTTTGTGAATATTCCGGACCTCAACCAATGGTTCAAATATCTCCATGGAAAGTTCGATGTATGGCACAAGCTTAAATTTCTATGGGTCAAAAAAACGAAGAAAGGAACCAAGTTCAATGGTCTTGTGTTTGGTGTGGTGCCCGAATTCCAGGGAAAAGGGGTAGATGCTTATATCATAGGTGAAGCAGCAAAAATGGTAATGCATCCCTCATTTGAATACTACGACTATGAAATGCAGTGGATTGGAGATTTTAATCCAAAAATGATCAATGTAGCCCAGGGTCTGGGAGATGTAAAGCAGAGCAGGAAACTAACCACCTATAGGTTTTTATTCGACCGGACAAGGGAGTTCAAAAGACACCCGATCCTTGCCTGATCATTGGTAAGCAGGCGTGGAAAAAAACTGACCTCATTCACTTCAGCGTACACCTTTCAATACAATAGTTATTCAAATAACACTTTTATAAGGCTTCAAATGAGGGGATATCTGTTATCAAAAAATTGATGGATTGTTTTAGATTGCAGCAGTGTTATGGAAAAATTTATTGTTTCAGCAAGGAAATACAGACCACAAACCTTTGATACGGTAGTTGGTCAGGAACACATCACTACCACATTAAAAAATGCGATCAGGAATCAACAACTGGCGCATGCTTTTCTTTTTTGCGGTCCTAGAGGGGTAGGGAAAACCACCTGTGCCCGCATATTGGCCAAAACCATCAATTGTGAAAACCAGACGCCAGAGGGTGAAGCTTGCAATAGATGCCATTCCTGTATTTCATTCAACGAAGGCACTTCCCTGAACATACACGAACTGGATGCTGCCTCTAATAATTCTGTTGATGATATCCGAACCCTGGTGGAACAGGTAAGGTTTTCTCCCCAGGCAGGCAGGTATAAAGTTTATATCATCGATGAGGTGCACATGCTTTCTTCGCAAGCCTTCAATGCTTTTTTAAAAACGCTGGAAGAACCTCCGCCTTATGCTATTTTCATTTTGGCTACCACCGAAAAACATAAAATTCTTCCCACTATACTAAGCCGTTGCCAGATTTTTGATTTCAAAAGAATTACGCTTCAGGATACGGTTCACCATTTACAGGAAATTGCTGTCAAGGAACAGATCCGAACAGAAGAAACTGCCCTCCAGCTGATTGCCCAAAAAAGTGAAGGCTGTATGAGGGATGCATTAAGCATCCTGGATAAAATTGTAAGTTTTACCAGTGGGGAAGTTACCTATGAACACGCTATTGAACATTTAAATATCCTGGATGCCGAGTACTATTTCCAATTGATTGGGTGCATGCTTGACCAGGACCTCGCCGGAGCCATGCTCCTTTATGATGGTATCGATAAAAAGGGTTTTGAAGGTGACATGGTGTTAAATGGTTTTTCTGAATTTTTACGCAACCTGCTTATTTGCAAAGACGAACGGGTGGCCACACTTTTAGAAGTGGTGGAATCTTTTAAGAAACGTTATGCAGAAACTGCTAAAAAAACAGATGCAGCTTACCTGGTGTCTGCTCTCAATATTCTGAATGAGAGTGAAATCAATTATCGCACAGCACGCAATAAAAGATTACACGTAGAAATGGCACTCATCAAATTGTGCTATCTGGGGCAGGCCCTTCAGCTAACTTCCTCAGGAAACACATTCGATAAAAAAAAAATAGTTGACGTTGCCAAGGCTGTTGCATTCAAAGCACTTCGGCCAATCCCCTTGCTCCCATTAACGGATATAGAAGAAATTCCACAAGCAGACATACTGGAGCCTTCAGGTATGAAACTGATCATTGATAGCGTTGCGCTGAAAACAAAACCACAGGAGGAAATTCTTCCGGTTATTGAAGATGATGACAGATCCAGGCAGAAAGGAAAATTGGGCTCACTGGAAACCATTCGTCAAAAGATCAGGAAAGATCATTCCGAGGAAACTGCATCCAGTGACCATCAACTTGATGAAACAGCTCTCACCAACGCCTGGTGCCGTTATATTGTTCAATTAAAAGAAGGAAAAAATCCTGCGTGGCAGAGCTTTGAAGTGGCCCGGCTGAAGATCCGTGATGCCCATAGTTTTGAAGTTGTGGTTCAAAATAATATCAACCTTAAATTTCTGGAATTCGAACGCAATAAAGCTTCCGCATTCCTTCAAAAAGAACTCTGCAACAAGATGCTCTTGTTCCATATTATAGTGGAAGGAGGACAAGAAGATAAACATCCGGCTGATGCACCATTGAGCTCAAAAGAGCAATTTCAGAAAATGATAGAGCAATACCCCCTTGTAAAAGAACTAAAAGACAGGTTGAAACTAGAGCTGGATTATTGATTGCCACTTAAGCCCTAACCTTACTCATCTTATTTCATTTCCACGTTTTATATTAATTTCACTGCGATTTATTATTAAAAACTAGAACATGGCCGAAGTGATTCTGATGCCCCGCCTTAGTGATACCATGACTGAAGGTGTAATTGCAGCATGGCATAAAAAAGTGGGGGATGCAGTCAAGAAAGGTGAGTTGCTTGCCGAGATCGAAACAGATAAAGCAACCATGGAACTGGAAAGTTATAAGGATGGTACCCTCCTTCATGTTGGGGGCGAAAAGGGAAGTAAGATCCAGGTTAATGATCTGCTTGCAATTATTGGTAATTCCAGCGAAGACATCACCCCCTATACATCTGGTCAGAAAAATGCGGAACAGGGTGAGACTGCAAAAGGAACAGCTGTTCAAGAGCAGGGTTCTGACAAAGCGAAAGGTGAGGTGCCACCTTCCCAGAATACAACCCCATCAGGGTTGGATGTATCTAAAATGGAAGAAGTTGTTTTAATGCCCCGCTTGAGCGATACCATGACAGAAGGAATAATTTCTTCCTGGCACAAAAACATTGGAGACGCTGTAAAGAAAGGTGAGGTGCTGGCCGATATCGAAACAGACAAGGCCACCATGGAACTGGAAAGTTATAAAAATGGAAAACTGCTCTATCAGGGAGCCAAACAAGGTGAGAAAATAGCAGTCAATCAACTCCTCTGTATTATTGGAGAAGAAGGGAAAGTAGATGTTGAGGCTATAGTTGCTTCTTCTAAAGGTGCTGGTACAACACCATTAAATGCAGACAGTAAGGGCACGCAACAGAAAGAGGTAACACCACAACCAACCGCTTCCACTACCAGCCAGCAAGCACCCGACAAGGTACAGCAACCAGGTACCAATGGCCGTATAAAAGCCTCTCCTCTTGCCAAACAATTAGCCAGGGATAAGGGCATTGATATTTCCCAGGTACATGGAAGCGGCGACTATGGGCGTATTATAAAAAGTGATATTGACAATTTTAAAAAATCATCCGCTGAGCCCACCTCCAATGCAACTGATG
>JANLYU010000124.1:0-2370 GCA_031365785.1 Flavisolibacter sp.
AGTGGCCCCCATGGCTGTAGAATTACATACTTCCGGATGGGTTCTGGTGGCGTGGGTGATGGGTGGAATCATTACCCTTTTTGGTGCCTTGAGCAATGCAGAAGTAGCAGGCCTGCTGGCTGATACCGGCGGTGAATATGCCTATTACAAAAAAATTTACAACAAGTTTTTTGCTTTTATACTGGGATGGTCCTTGTTTACAGTGATCCAAACCGCTGCCATCTCTTCGCTGGCTTACATATTTTCGCAGTCCCTGAATAGTATTATACCGCTGCCTACCATGCTGTCCTCATGGGCACATGTATCCATCGGTGGCATATTTTATCCTTTTGCAGACCTGTCTATCAAACTGGTGTCAATAACCCTGATTATTTTACTCACCTGGATCAATACAATGGGCATCAAAACCGGAGCGGGGATGAGTAATGCCATTCTGGTGTTGGTGTTCGGAGCCATGCTGGTCATTGTAGTTTTTGGATTAAGCAGCCACACTTCATCTGTTCAGCGTGCATTAGATTTTGATACACGGAGTCACCCCATAACAGTTAGCGCTATGTTCACGGCCATGCTATCAGCTTTCTGGGCCTACCAGGGGTGGGCGGCAATTGGTTATGTGGGGGGTGAAGTAAAAAATGCCAAAAAAAATATTCCGAGGGGTATCGCTATTGGGGTCGTGATGGTCATAGGGTTGTACCTGCTGGTCAACCTGACTTATTTATCCCTGTTGCCTGTATCCGCTTTGCAGGAAATTCATGCTTCCGGGAATAAAATTGCTGCCGTTGAAGCAGTAAGAAGTTTTTGGGGAGGAAACGGTGTTTTATTCATTTCATTGTTGATTTTGGTCACTACAATGGGATGCATGCATGCGACCATTATGTCCAGTGCAAGGCCCTATTTTGCTATGGCTCGGGAAGGAATGTTCTTCAGGAGTGCAGGAAGGCTCAACAAATCCCAGGCGCCAGTCAATTCATTGTTATTTCAGGGGGTTTGGGCCTGCCTGCTGGTTCTATCAGGAACTTTTGAACAGTTGACTGACATGATCATTTTTGCCATTTTCATTTTTTATGGCGCAACCGCGTTGGGTGTATTTATTCTGAGGCGTAAAATGCCCGATGCTCCAAGGCCCTATAAAGTTTGGGGTTACCCCGTTGTTCCGGCCATAGTAGTTTTATTTTGTGCAGCGCTTTTCATCAATACGATCAGCGCACGCCCACGCGAAGCAACCATTGGCATGGTGCTCATGCTTACAGGTGTTCCTATGTTCTGGTGGTTCAGCAGAAAGCAAAACACCCATGTAATTGAAGGTGAATCCTCTATCAATGAAGGTGTAGAATAATTGGTGGACTGATCCTATAGAAATTACGAAAACCATTAAAGTTTTGAGGCTTCTTTCATTTCTAATTTTCCTGCTGACTGCAGCTCATTAATCTTTCAATTTCATTCAGACAGTCAAAAAAACTGGTTCAAATCATTTTCCATATTGGGTAAAACGATGCAGCATCAATTTTGTATGATGTATTAGAGCCGTAAGGATAAGTTCGGCAAGGTAGTGATTAATGATTCGGAAGATTTATATATGAAAATTCTTATTCATAGTACCAGATCCGGCATCCATCTGAAAGCTTTTAATTTGGATACTCCACGCAAAAGGTTGAGGTAAAGTAAGTTTTGGAGGGGGAAGGGAAGATGAAAGGAAATGGATAGAGCCATCAACAAAAATTTAAAGTAATTGTTATAGATCAGAGAACTTGAATTGATAGAAAAAAGTTAAATCGTGCTTCAGATTTTATTGATGAAAAAGTATTCGATGATGTAAGGTAGTGTATTTGACACGGAGGTGAAAGCCTTGATCAGCAAGGCTTTCAGAGGAAAAAAATGAAAAAGATCGAAGCTGTAGCTCATTTTGGATGGAACAGTTGAATCGGGCCTCAGATATCTGCGGGAATTTTCTGACAATTTAAGGACATCCATCTGTCCGGGATGAAAAAGAAAAGCATATAATTGCACAACTAGGAGTTCATAAACAAGAAGAATGAGAAATAATAAAGAAATCATACCGATCATCCCTCCAAAAGAGATCATCATCGGGGAGGTGAATGCACCGGTATCACTGGTAATGTTTGGCGATTACGAAAGCGAAGCATGTTTGCTGGCAAATAATGTGATCAAGGATCTATTGGAAAAATATAAGGGCAGTATTAACTTTGTCTTCAGGCATTTCCCGATGACCCGCATCCATCAAAAAGCACATAAGGCTGCTGAAGCTGCTATCGGAGCTGCCCAGGAAGGCAAATTCTGGGAAATGCATCAGTTGCTGTTTGAAAATCACCGCAACCTGGGTGTCATCAGTTTAAAATCATATGCTCGTGA
>JANLYU010000361.1:0-18379 GCA_031365785.1 Flavisolibacter sp.
GATGTCTATATCCTCGTTGACCTCAAGGCTTACTTGCCTGTCTGAATACCGGTTCGAAAATTCGTGGGCAACATCCTTAACAAGGTCAGAAAAATTGAGTTCTTCCTTAGACAACTGGTAGGAATGCCCGTCCAGTTGGGAGGAAATAATAATATTGTTTATCAGGCTGTCCAGACGCAGGGTTTCCTGCAGGGTCATATGGACAAGCTTTTCTCTCTTTCCTTCATCTAGTTGATGCTTTTGTAGGGTCTCCAGATTAAGTCTGGAAACTGAAATAGGTGTTTTCAGTTCATGTGTAATGGCCATCACAAAATTCTGTTGTTGCTGTTGGGTACGGAACTGACGTTTTACAGAACGAAATATATACGCGGCCCCCACAAGGATGAGCAGAAAAAAGGTGCCGCCTTCGCTGATGTATTTGGTATTGTTTCGTTTCCTGAGACGTTCAATGGAAGACAGCTTGTTTGTATAGGCGGGTGACCTGGGGTCCATACTCAAGCTGAGGTTCTTTTCGCGCAACTGGTACATTTCTGCATTTTGTGAATACAAGGAAAAGTACCACCATACAAGGGCAGCAATGATGTAGGAAAGCAGCACCCAAAAAATGATTGTGGTCAGCCGGAATTTTTTTTTACTCGCAGGCATATCAAGGTTTCTTTTCGATCCGCAACCCGATGTTCAGCACATTCTCCAAAGGGTCTTCCCTCATGATTTGCTCGATGATAAAAGTATATTCTCCGGCCTTTCGAAAATAGACTGGTTCATTTCTGGGAGTAATCAGTATGCGGTGTTCATACAAATCGTCCATAGAAGCCGCACTTCCCAACCATCCTTCGCTATTGGCAAGAGGAAGTTCATACTGAGCCTTCTGAACTACAGAATCCCCGGGAGTTCGGGTAGATAGGTTCAGCCAGATGTTATTGAAATTATAGCGATCTGTATGACGCAATACTATATAAACGCTGTAAGGGACTGTAGTGTCCTTAATAATGAATTTGAATTCCGGTTTAAAACTGGCTTTCCATTGATGCTCCGGTATAGCTACGTCTTTTTCATAGAGGTCGATCGTTTTACAGGAACTAAAAGTTAGGCCGCACACCACCGCCAGGAGGCATAAAAAAGGTAAATCAGTTTTTTTCAGTACCGACATATTACAAATCTACGTGTTCGGATTCGCAGCATCACTAACCTACAGCACATTGAGTACCTGTTCCTTTGCTTTTTCCAATTCATCTTTCATCAGCACTACAGATTTCTGAATGGTGGAATCATAGGCCTTGGCACCTGTGGTATTGATTTCCCTGCCTATTTCCTGCAAAATAAAAGAGAGTTTTTTACCCTTGGATTCTTCTGCCTCGTTCAAAACGGTTGTAAAATAGGTACAATGATTACTCAGCCGGACCTGCTCTTCAGTGATATCGATCTTTTCAATATAGTAAACAAGTTCCTGCTCGAGACGGTTACCGTCATAATTTTCCTTGCCAACATTTTCTTCCAGCAATTTAGTGATGCCCTCTCTTATTTTTTGCTGTCTTAGTGGTTCCAGCCGGATCACTTCCTGTTGTTGTTTCAGAATATTATTAATACGAAGCTGCAGGTCAGTCTTTAATACTTTGCCTTCTTCCATCCGGTGGTGATTGAGATTGTCAATAGCGGCAACTATGATGGTCGTAAAAGTTTCCCATTCCTGGTCTGTAAGTGTTTCACCGGTGGGCGTAATCACTTCAGGTAATTTGATCAGGGTACTGAGAATATGGGAAGGATCCAGTCCTAATTCCTTCGATAATGTTTCGAGTGGTTGATAGTATGCTTTCGCCAGGTCAATATTGATACTGACAGGTTTCGAACTCCCGGTTTCCTTCAGGCTGATGGTGCAGTCAATGGAACCCCGGTTGAGCTTTTCAGAAAGAATTTTACGGATATCAAATTCAAAGGGTTTTAGGAAAGCAGGCATTTTGAGTTGCAATTCGAATTGCTTTCCATTCAGTGATTTGATATCGATCAGAAAGGTTTTATCTCCTACATTGTTTTCCGCTCTTCCAAATCCGGTCATTGACTTTAACATGTATAATTTTTTAGCGTCAGTAAAGTTATCTGAATTCCATTCTCCCGGTCAGGAAACAAGTGGAAACAAAAAGCTCCGCGTCTTGCGGAGCTAATATGTAGATGGGTTAGTAAGTAAGGGAATAAAATTCCCAACACAATATTAAAAAGAATTTTTCCTAACTAAAAAATTTTTAAGGAAAAATTATTCACATTTTTATTTGATTTTGTGGATTGTAGCTTTAAATAATCTAAAAACAACTGATCCCTGATTGAATTTCCAGCACTTCTACCAGGAGGATTGCATGGTTTGCAATTCAAAGAGGCGCACATGAGCTTCTTTAAAACGATGATAAAAGTTTGTTCTTCTTACCCTGTTGATGGCAGGTGCTCACAACATTCTTCACTTACCTTTATAAAAATATGATTCATGCGATTTGAAAAACCAGTTCCCTTGGAGGACATCGCTCAACTAATAGGAGCTGAAATCATAGGCAACTCCGACGGGTCAGCAACTGGTATTAATGAAATTCATAAAGTTGAAATGGGCGACCTGGTATATGTTGACCATCCTAAGTATTACCAGACCTGTATTGATTCGGCTGCCTCTTACATCATTATCAATAATGAAACTCCTTTCCCTTCCCACAAGTCGCTGCTGTTGGTAGCGGAACCCTTTGAGGCCTATCAGAAAATTGTACAACGTTTTCGTCCGTTCGAGCCTTCCCTGAAAGCTATTAGCGATTCCGCTTCCATTGGTAATAACACTGTGGTGATGCCGGGCGCTTATGTTGGTAATTACGTCAGGATTGGAAATAATTGTATCATTCAACCCCACGTCATCATCCTGGACCATTGTATCATCGGTGATGAAGTCATCATCCAGTCAGGTACTGTTATAGGAAGCGATGCATTTTATTATAATAAAAAAACTTCGCGGGAAATTCACTATAAAAAAATGCTGAGTTGCGGCCGTGTGGTAATAAGCGACTTTGTGGAAATTGGAGCCGGTTGTACGATTGATCGTGGTGTTAGCGGTGATTCTTTTTTTGGCTCTGGTACAAAAATCGATAACCTGGTGCATATAGGACACGATACGGTGGTGGGAAGAAATTGTTTGTTTGCTGCACAGGTTGGTATTGCTGGTGCTTCTACTATTGAGGATGATGTAATTCTTTGGGGACAGGTTGGCGTGAGTAAAACGCTCACAATTGGAAAAGGCGCAGAGGTCTTTGCCCAAAGTGGTGTTCCCTTTGGTCTGCAGGGAGGTAAAAAATATTTCGGATCACCTGTGGAAGACGCGCTCACCAAAAAAAAGGAATTAGTATGGATCAAAAGAATACCTGCTCTCTGGGAAAAAGTGATGGGAAAGGTTTGATGGCCACCCCTGCCATCAGTATATAAGATGAGACATCACGCATTAGCTTCATCTGTTATTTCTGATAAAGTACTTTACGATACTTGATTCAACAGTGCATATCCAGATCAGGCCAACAAATTCACTACGAAGTACAATACAATTACAAGGGCTACAACGCGGATCATGGTCCTGATGGAAGAGGAGGTGAGTAAAGGGTTAAACATAGATTTGGTTTTCGTGATACTGTACAAACATCAAATTACAAAACCACCTATTGAAAAAAAATAGACAAATCCCTTGGTTTTATCGCTAAGCAGGAGAAATAAAAAGCTGGGTGGCAGTGGAAAAGCAACACCTTCATCTGGTAAATTAAATCAGTAGAGCGCGTATGAATCCATTACTGGATGACATATAAAAAAGTAGTTTTATATCAGTTGCCATGAATCAACTTACCGGTCCGGCTCATAATCATAGGGTAACTGGTCGGCCAGATTTTTCCAGCTCCAATAGCCCTGATTCACCCAGCTTTGCTGGCTAAAGAAATATCCATTGGGTTTGATCACTATACTTTCCAATAAATCAACATAGGAAACCTGTATTCTTACATTGGAAGGCAGGTGATATTGAAGGAGGTATTCCTTTTCTGGTGGTTTATTGTTGTAGGTGATGGTGGTTTTAACAGGAAACCATAGTTCGGCATCACCGGTGCTATCCTCAAATTGAAAATAAGTAGTATCATAAGGATTTTTGAGTCGTTCGAATTGGTTGACGTCTTCTTTATAAAGTAGATCAACCGTAAATCCCTGCTGCTGGAGCGTACTATCATAATAAGACCTTGTAAAATGAAGCCTGGAACCATAGTAGGCATTTTCACGATTCCGGTGCCAGGTCAATTGCTGATCAGGCGTCCCTTCCAGTGGTGTGTACAAACAAAGTCCGCGGTAGGAATTCATTCCGGACTTAAAAAAATAAACAAAAGAGTCCAGTTCATAGCGCAATTGATAACCCAATGAATGATTGGAAATCAAAAGTGGTTCGGAGGCCAGCACCTTAAGGCGATCATTTCTTTTATAATATAAAAATTTCAACGCTTGCGGATTCTCCAGGAAGCAACTGTCTGCTAACGGGGTAGCGCCAATAAAATGACGTAAAAAAAACTGTCCATATTTCTCCCAACCGTCAGGCACCTCATTACTGCTTTTGATCACCACTTCGCTCATGCTATTGTCTGCCTTTTGCAGATCAATGTTCATGGCTGCCGTTTCAGAACCCTGAACATTGATGTTCTTGCTGGTATAACCCGTAAAGGAAATCACCAGTTCATATCCTCCCTTATCTAGGTATAATGTAAAATTTCCATCTTTGTCTGTAACAGTTCCTCTTGTAGTATTTTGAGCAAACACCGAGGCACCCTGCAAAGGCTCCTTATTGTCTGCATCCTGTACCTTGCCAGATATGGTTATTTGCGCCTGGGAGGCAAGAAAAAGCATGCCGGCGAAGAGAAGGAAGAGTGGTTTTTTCATAGAGTACTAAGATAACAGGAAACTTACTTTAAAACACCCAATTGCAGTGCCTGCAGGTAGTTTTCACACGTTTTTTTGATAATGTCTTCCAGTGCTGTAAAGTGGAAACCTGGTAATGCCCTGAGTAATTTACTATTGTCAAACGAAGATTTACTATGCGCCACTTTTACAGTTTCTTTTGTCAGCAAAGGAGGTGTACCTGTAACCAGTGACTTTACTTTTTCCAATTGCCAGGCCATCATACCTAATGCTGGTGAGGCTTCTCTTTGAGGTCTTTTTTTGTGAAACTGGTCGGCGATGAGGTTGAATAAATGCCGGAAGTTCCAGTTATCAGTATTGATGATAAACCGTTGATGTTGGATATCTCCCGACCGCAACAACAGGAGAATAGCCCTGGCGACATCTTCCACACCTGTAAATCCATTGACGCCTTGAGTATACCAGGAAAATTCATTATAACAGCTTTTAAATAGTGCGCAACTGGTTTGATTCCAGTTACCAAAACCAAGTATTGTACTCGGGTTCACAATCACGCCGTCAAGGCCTTCAGCGAATCCCCGCCAGGCATGCATTTCAGCTTCATGCTTGGACATGGCATAGTGGGTATGGTTCTCACCTGCCTCCCATTTTTTTTCTTCATTGATCATTTCTGTATGTAACGATCTTCCCAATGCCGCCACCGAACTTACATGTATCAGTCTTTGTATCCCCGTATCCAAAGCTGCATTGACCACGTTGGCAGTTCCATCTACATTGACCTGGTACATGGAACTGCGGTGTTTTTTATCAAAAGATACCACAGCAGCTGCATGGATCACTTCTTTTGCTCCATCCATTGCATCATGGAGGGAGATGGGGTCTAATACATCTCCTTCCACCCATTCCACTGCTGACCATACAGGGTCGGGAAAATCAAAAGGTAGTTTTCTGGATCTTCGAATAGCGCGTACGGGATAGCCTTTTTCAATCAAATGGCGGATGATGTAAGACCCAAGAAAACCTGTGCCTCCAGTTACTAAGATCATGTAATGGTTTTTATGGAAGATGGAGGAAAGAAAATATCACGCTCCCTGGTCATCTTCATAATTATAATATCCCTTACCAGTTTTTTTACCGAGTTGTCCCTGCTCCACTTTTTCTTTTTGAATATAAGAAGGTTCTAGACGCCCGGGTTGACCCAGCTGTTCAAATATGGAACAACTCACTGCATAATTGACATCATTACCGATAAGATCCATCAATCTGAATGGACCCATTCTAAAACCTTTACTTTCCAGAAGCCGGTCCAATACTTCAACAGTTCCCAAACCTTTTTCAAATTGTCGAAGTGATTCAATATAGAATGGCCTGGCCACGCGGTTCACTATAAAACCAGGAGCGTCTTTACACACCACCGGTATTTTACCAAAGGTTTGCACAAGCAGCACCAGGTCACTGATCACTTTATCTGAAGTAAGTTTTCCCTGTACCACTTCTACCAGCTTCATGACCGGTGCAGGATTAAAAAAATGCAAACCGGCCATTTGTTGAGGGTGGGGAAGGCAGGTGGCTATGGAAGAAATAGAAAGGGAGGAGGTATTGCTGGTAAAAATAGTGTTGGGCCCATTCCATTGTGCCAACTGTTTGAATAATGAAAGCTTGACTTCTTTCTTTTCCACAATGGCTTCAATGATCACATCGGCCACACATTCCCTGATGTCTGAAGTAAAAGAAAGCTGTGCCCATGCAGCGGCCTTTTTTTCTTCTGTGATCTTTTGTTTATTGAATAAATGCTGCAGGTCCTTTTCTATCCTTATTTCTGCGAGCTTCAATATCGCATTATTGACATCAAATAAAACTGTTTTATACCCTGACGCCGCCGCCACCTGCGCAATGCCCGCGCCCATCGTGCCAGCACCACAAATACCTATCGTTTTCATCCTGAATAATTAGCTTTAAATATGCACCATTAATTTCTAACTTTATAAAAGAAAAAAATGTATGAAAAAGAAAAGTATGATTTGGGTGTCCCTGGTTACCCTCGTGAGTGCAGTGGCTGCCATTTTTTTGCTGCGAGATAAAAAAGATGTTTTGAATAGTAATCCTTCCAGGAGAGCCCCGCAGGTTCCTATTTCCAATCCTGGTGAACAGTCTGAATTTATCACCGCTCCCAGTGAATCTGAACTGGGTTAATACGGAATACGCGCTGTCATTTTATAAGGCACTTGAAAATTGTTTCAGGAACCTCACATCGTTTTCGCTGAACAAACGGATATCATTGACATCATACAGCAAAAGTGCAGGCCTTTCAATCCCCATTCCAAATGCAAAACCTGTATATTTTGTACTGTCAATACCGCAATTATCCAGCACTTGTGGATGTACCATTCCGCAGCCCAGTATTTCCACCCATCCTGTATGCTTACAAATGCGACATCCTTTTCCTCCACAGATAAAGCAGCTGATATCCATTTCAGCACTGGGTTCGGTAAAAGGAAAGTAGGATGGACGGAAGCGCACTTTCAATTCTCCAGAAGCGCCGAACATTTCCTGAACAAAAAAATAAAGTGTTTGCTTGAGGTCTGCAAAGCTGACATCTTTGTCAATATACAAGCCCTCCACCTGGTGAAAAAAACAATGAGACCGGGCACTGACGGTTTCATTTCTGTAAACGCGGCCGGGACAAATAATCCTAATAGGAAGTTTTCCTTTCTGCATTTCCCTGATCTGAACATTACTGGTATGTGTGCGAAGAAGCCAGTCATTACCCTCGGCTGTATCCTGGCTGATGTAAAAAGTATCCTGCATATCGCGCGCAGGATGATGCTCTGGCAAATTCAGGGCGGTGAAATTATGCCAGTCGTCTTCAATCTCTGGTCCGTCAGCCACTGAAAAACCCAGCCGCTGAAATATGGATACAATTCGATTACGTATCAGCGTAATCGGATGCCTTGAGCCAATTTGAATGGGATCGCCCGGTAAAGTAAAATCTGTTGTAACTTCTTTCAAAAAAGTAGTAGGGGCGGACAACTTTTTTGCTACTTCATATTTAGATTCCGCGAATTGTTTGAAGTCATTGAGTACCTGTCCGAATTCCTTTCTCTTTTCAGGAACTACCTGCTTCATTTCGCCAAACAGGTTTTTGATGATCCCTTTTGTACCCAGGAATTTAATACGGTATTCTTCTAATTGCTGGGAATTCTGGATGACATACTGCTCAATCTGATCCCGGTATTGTTGAATCTGAACTAACAATTCCTCCATCGGGCAAATATAATCACGGAAATCAGTGATTGTTGCGGCTTACTCTTTCGCCTATTTATAATGCTGTATTGAAAGTATCGCCTTGTGTCATGTCGCCGGTTTCAAAACCTTTCTTAAACCAGAACATACGCTGGGCTGAGGTACCATGTGTAAATGATTCTGGAACCACATGCCCCTGGGCTTCTTTTTGTAAACGGTCGTCGCCGATTGCATTGGCTGCGTTGAGTGCTTCGTCAATGTCGCCTGCTTCAAGAAGTTTTTTCCCCTGTTCATAATGGGCCCAAACGCCGGCAAAGAAATCTGCCTGTAATTCCAGGCGGACAGAATATTTATTGAATTCGCCCTCACTGAGCTGTTGTCTCAAACGGTCGACTTTTTCGGATATACCGAGTAATTTCTGAACATGATGTCCCACCTCATGAGCAATAACATAGGCCATTGCAAAATCACCAGGAGCACCAAAACGGTTCTTCAATTCATTATAAAAAGAAAGATCAATATAGACCTGCTCATCGCCGGGACAATAAAATGGACCTGTGGCGGAACTGGCATTGCCACAACTTGACTGTGTATAACCGCTAAACAGAACGAGCGTGGGCTTAGTATAGGTTTTCCCAGCCTTGGACATGAGCTCACTCCAAATATCTTCCGTATCTGCAAGCACTACTTTCACAAAATGGGATTGTTCATCTTGTGCTGACTTTTCTTCAGCAGAGATCGGCTGATTCTGGTTAGGTAAGGGTAATTGGGTGGATCCGCTACCTCCCAGTAAATAGTTGACCAACAGGGCGATCACCCCAAGAATTCCTCCACCTACAGCCATTCCACCACCACCAATTCCACGCCGGTCATCTACATTAGAACTTTCTCTTCTTCCTTGCCAAAGCATAATAATAGGTTTACAGGATCAATATAAAAAACATGCCGCAGGCTTCCGGCCTGATGTCAAAGTGAGATAAAAATTTCAATTCTGTATGTAAAAATGATAGTTTTTTTCAGAAGCAAAAATTACGAATGGATCCATTCCCATGCAAAACGAAACAAAGTGCCTAGAATGATCAGAAAGAAAAATATGCGGATGAACTGATTCCCTTTGTGAATGGCCATCCTTGCTCCCAAATAACCCCCTGCAGCATTACAGACTGCCATAGGAAGGGCTGCCATCCAGATGATCTTGCCTTTAAAACTAAATAATAGGATGGATCCAAGATTAGTGGCAAGGTTGATCAATTTGGAATAAGCGGAAGCATGTAAGAAATCAAATCCAAGAAAAGAAATAAATGCTAGGATCAGAAAACTTCCTGCTCCCGGTCCGATAAAACCATCATAAAAACCTAGCACAAGACTAATGATGACCGCATACATCATTTGGGTTTTAGGTGGCAGTACCCTGGTAGTTTCCTGGCCTAAATCTTTTTTCATCCAGGTAAACAGAGCCACTGCAATCAGGATCACTAACAACACGGGCTTCATGAAATGATTACTCACTACAGTTAGCACTTCAGAACCCAGTATTGCGGAAAAGAACGCAATGACACACATCACCATCGTAAGCGTATATTGAATCTCAACTTTTTTTAAGAATTGTTGGGTAGCCACCATAGTACCACTGAAGGATGGGATTTTCGTAGTACCAATGGCATTCACCAGGGGAAAGCCACCCAGCAGCATGATTGTGGCAGGTGTTTGAATCAGTCCACCACCTCCCACAACAGCGTCTACAAATCCTGCTGCAAAGGCCGCCACACCTAGTAATACAAGTTGTTCAATGGGTACCTGCATGGAGGAAATTTTTAGTCGGGCGAGAAGCGCATTAATTTGGCAGCGTATTTCAACCTGCTATATGAACTGCATTGGAATTAAAATTTCACCAGGAGGCCCGCTCCCACCAATGACTTCACCTGCCATGCGGGAGATTTACCATCTGTGCCAAACAAGCGTACATCATCATCATAGATCAGGTCTACATTCCATGTCGCGGAAAGAACTCTGGATAATTTCACCGACAGGAGGTTGGACATGAATACGTCGACCTTTTCAGGATGACGCTTATAGTTAGAGAAAAGGTCAAGACGTGCTTTGTAAGAAACATTGGGATTGAATTCCTTTAAATAATTGGCTGAAACAAATGCTCCGAATTCAGATCGGCTATGGCTACCGGGGTTCACGCCATAATAACCTTTTGCAGAGAGGGAATCATCTTTCACAATCACCCATCTCGCCGTAAGCGGGGATAGAAAAAGGGAGAAATTTTTATTGGGCTTGTAATCAAATCCTAAGCTGAGCAGTACGTAAGCAGGTGAAAGAAACGCCGAAGAAAAGGTTTTCACCTGATTCCGGTAATTGTATCCATTGGACAACTGAGTCCTGAAGTTGAACAATGCTGCCACATTCCATTTAGGCGCTATGGCATATCCATATTTACTAACTGCGTCAAATCGATCATCATTTTTTCTGGTGCCCAAACTGGTGGTGCGCAGGTATCCATAATTGATATCCAAAGTATTGTCCCAGCTGGATTTATCTTTTTTATAAAAGGCATATACACTGAGAATCGTATTGAGCGACAGGGAAAATTTATCGCCACCCGCTGCCCAGTTACTCAGGGAACCCTGGGAAATAGCCAGGTTGAACAGACCGCCCTTCTTCCAGTAATGGGGTGTCGTATCCACTACTTTTTTGATGTTCCTGGAGGCTTCTGCCTGTAATTGTTTGACTGTTGGATCCTGAGCCCATGCAACCATCCCTGCAAGCAGGGTTGCGACTAATAAAATTTTTTTCATGATGAAGCGTATGCAAAATAAAAACCAACCCCAACTTCCCACCTGGCAAGCTCCGGCAGCAGTCGTAACCTCAGTGATCTATAATGGAGGACAGTTTCATTAAAATCCCCAAATAGTCATTTTAGAAATAGTTTGGAGCGAAACTTCCCCGAATGAAGAATTCCAGTAGGGTGCTCTTCATAGTTGATTCGCCTCATCAACTTATTGGCTGAAAATAAGGTAACATCCTTACATTTTAGTTTTGGAAAAATGCCTGGTTTTCTGATCAATAGAAACGATTTTTCCATTTTTTATTCGCAGGTCATCCATGGTAGACAATGAATCCCATTTACCTTTTAAATCCTGCCATTTTTGTTTGTACCATAAAGACACATATTCCTTGCTGCGGTCTTTGGATACGACAGATTCAAAATCATCCATGATGATCTGCACCGCCTGATACTGGTTTCTGTCATTTTCAAACATTTTTTTGACACTGTCTTTTGGTAGCGTAACATCAAGTCCATCGAAATGTATTTCCACACTGTCTGCAAAGTCTTTCATGGTAGCCTCCATATTGCCTTTTTCCCAGTTTTTCAAAGATGCCAGCACCATTTGGGTATTGTGCCTGGTGCCTATTTCCCACTGATCGGGATGATCTATTGTATAAGCATAATTGATGGATGTGGTATCATTGGATTCTTTGGTGCCATTGGCCTGATCCTCTTTCGTTGTACTTTGATCAGAACTGTTACAAGCACACAGGTTGAAGGCAAGCAGAAAAACAAAAACAAGCTGTTTCATATGATGTAGTTTGGTTGATAATGAATGGGGGGCTGGAAACTAGATTCCAAAGAGGGGGATCATCAGTGTTGATTAAATGTAATGATTTACTATGAAAGTTGGCATATCCATGAAAATGCTGGCGGAAATGATAGTTTGCAATATGGAAAACGCAGAACAAGTGTAGGTAAAAAGTGTCAGCTCAGGAAAACAAATACAACCTGGTTGAAAAATACCCAATAAAAAAAAGGGTGCCACCTGGGAAACGATATATTTTTAATCAAACTTCCACACATGCTTAAATTAATAAATCCTGTTGCTTTGATCTTTGTGGTGCTGCTGATGGCTTGCAATAACAGTACAACCACTTCATCTGCAACAGTCACACCCGATACAGATAAGATAGATGGTCACCCCGCCTGGATCGAACAGGGGAATATTTATGAAGTCAATATACGGCAATACACACCTCAGGGAACCTTTAAGGCCTTTGAACAAAATCTCGACCGACTCAAAGCAATGGGTGTGCAAACCCTGTGGTTCATGCCTTTAAATCCTATTTCTTCCAAAGACCGGAAGGGGGCCCTAGGAAGTTATTATGCCGTATCCAGCTATACATCCGTAAATCCTGAATATGGAACTATGGACGACTGGAAAGCTTTGGTGAAACATGCACACAGCATGGGTTTCAAAGTGGTCATGGACTGGGTACCGAATCATACAGGTGCTGACCATACATGGATGACGGCACATCCGGATTTTTATGTGTTGGACAGTGCTACACACCAACCTGTTTCTCCTTTCGACTGGACAGATGTAAGGCAACTCAATTTTAAAAACAAGGAAATGCAGGACAGCATGACTGCAGCACTCAAATTCTGGATTACGGAAACAGATATTGATGGTTACCGGTGCGACCATGTGGAAGAATTTCAAAAAGAATTCTGGATGGCATGTATACCTCAACTACGTTCTTTGAAAAATCTGTTTCTTCTTTCAGAAAATAATGCACCCTGGGTATATGAAACAGGATTCGATGCTACCTATCCATGGGATGCATTCAATATGATGAAGCTGATTGCCAAAGGTCAACGCCCTGCGACAGGTCTGGACAGTGTACTGATTAAAGAAGACAGCACCTATCCTGCGAATTCCCTGAGAATGTATTTTACCTCCAATCACGACGAAAACAGTTGGAATAAAGCCGACTGGCAAACCATGCCCGGCGCTGTTCATGCTCCGTTTGCGGTGCTTACCCAGACTTTCAAGCATGCGGTACCGCTGATCTATAGCGGACAGGAAGAACCATTTCTGGATAGTGTGAGCTTTTTTTATAAAGACACCATCACCTTTGGAAAATTCCAGCGGGCAGATTTCTATAAAACGTTGCTCCACCTTCGGAAAAATAATGAAGCACTGGCAGCCAATGCATCATTTAAGAAATTGCGTACGAGTGCAGACCAGTTTATTTATGCGTATGAACGTGAAAAAAACGGCAATCAGATATTGGTGCTGCTTAACTTAAGTCAATCACCGGTTCAATTTACCTGGAAAGACCAGCCCTCCCTGAAGGAAGGAAATAATGTTTTCAGTGGACATCACGAAACCATTCCAAACAGCAGGAGTTTGCCACCCTGGGGATATGAGGTGTATGAATTAAGGAAATAGTTTGTCAGCTTAAAACTTGCTAATCTTGCAATATGTCAGCATCAATCATTGATTTTCTGGATCCGGTTAACGTGAATGAAATCTCTATGGATTCAGGTTATAAGGAAGGACAGATCGGTAAAATGATTCGTATTTATGACCAGGAATTTCCTGACTTGGATGAAGCGCATATCGTGCTGGTGGGTTGTGGTGAACAGAGAGGAAGCGCACTCCTTCACCAGAGTGGTGCGGCCAATGCCATACGCAATGAATTTTTCAATCTGTATTTCTGGCACGAGGATATCAGGTTGGCGGATGTGGGTAATGTAAAAACCGGTCAGTCAACCAATGACACCTATGCGGCACTCAGGATCGTCATTCACGAACTGGTGGGTATTGGAAAAACTGTGGTGGTGCTGGGAGGATCGCATGATTTAACGCTGTCTCAATACCAGGCTTTCGCGGATGACAAGCGGTTGGTGGATGCTGTAGGAATTGATGCGGTGATAGACATTAATATCGATTCGCCTTTCCGGAGCGATAATTTTTTGATGGAAATGCTGACCACTGAGCCCAATTACATGAGGCACTACAATCACATCGGGTTTCAAAGTTATTTTGTTCATCCCCGTATGTTGGAAACAATGGATAAGCTGCGCTTCGATTGTTATCGTGTGGGTAATGTGAAGGAACACCTTGAAGAAATGGAACCGGTGATACGCAATTGTCATTTACTCTCATTTGATATCAGTGCCCTCGCGCATGCTTTTGCGCCAGCCAACCATATTTCTCCAAATGGTTTCACAGGTGAGGAAGCCTGCACCCTCTTCCAATATGCAGGCATGAGCCCGAATATGCGTTCGATAGGTATTTATAATTACCGTCCGGAAAAAGACGTGGAAAACATGACCGCGAAACAAATCTCCCACCTGTTGTGGTACCTGCTAGACGGAAGAAGCAGGGGGAACAAGGAAGCCGTCATGGATGAAAAGGACTCCTTCAATGAATTTCATACAGCTTTTGCTGAAGTGGCCACCACATTTTTGCAAAGTAAGAAAACCGGTCGCTGGTGGATGCAGATGCCCGACAAGCAATTCATTGCCTGTTCTTACAAGGACTACTTGCTTGCCAGCAGCAATGAAATTCCAGAGCGCTGGTTGCGGGCCCAGGAACGATAACCCTATATAATTTCGTATCCTCATCTTTACCCTGTTCAATTTTTTTGAATGAAAATCTTTCTGTCAATTGGTATCTTCATGTGTTTCGCATCCTGCAGTCCGGCGCGGTGGATCGGGCATTCGTCAAAAAAAATGTTACTGAATGATCCAGCCCTGCGGTCCGCACATGTGGGCATCAGCATCTTTGAACCAGTATCAGGGAAAACATGGTACGACTATCAGGGCTCCAGGTATTTTGTACCGGCCAGTAACATCAAGATCCCCACCTGTTATGCAGCAATGAAATACCTGGGTGACAGCCTCAGCGGACTGAAAGTGGTTGAATATGAAAATACAATAGTAGGAAGTGCTACCGCAGATCCTACTTTTCTACATGAGGATTTTAAAATCCAGCAGGTAGTTGCTTTTTTAAAAAATAGTAAAAAGGATATCTATTTAGACGCAGCACATTGGAATGACAATGCATGGGGCTCTGGCTGGTCATGGAGTGATTATGATGCAGACTACCTGGCAGAGAGAAGTCCATTTCCTGTATATGGTAATGTAGCCACCTTCTCCGGAAGGTCAGATTCCATCATGGTGACGCCTTTCCGTTTCGAGGCCCTGATCCAGGTAAAAGATTCTTCCAAAGGATACCTTAGTAAGGTGAGCCGTGAATGGGTGCACAATGTTTTTACCGCTTTCACGTATGGTAAGGCCCCAAAAAAAATACAGGTTCCTTTTATTACATCAGGCGACTTATACAGTCAGTTGCTGGAAGATACAATTCATCACCCCATCCATTTTATGACACCAGGCAGCCCACCAGCGGTGAATTTGAAGGATGCATCACGTACTTATGTCATTCATTCGCAACCTACTGATTCCGTACTGAAGCCCATGATGCATCGAAGCGATAATTTTTTTGCTGAGCAAATACTTTTAATGGTGAGCAATGAAAGTCTGGGTACGATGTCAGATGCCAGCATCATAGATACTTTACTGAAAACTGAGTTCAAAGACCTTCCGCAAAAACCCAACTGGGTAGATGGGTCTGGACTCAGCAGGTACAATTTGTTTACCCCTCAGGACATGGTCATGCTTTTGAACAAGATCCGTTTGGAGTTTGGGATGGATCGCGTGAAAATTATTTTTCCTACTGGCAATGAAGGCACCCTAACCAATTATTATAAATCTGACAGCACTTTTATTTTTGCCAAAACAGGTACACTTTCAGGCGTGGTGGCACTGAGTGGCTACCTGTACACCAAAAAAAATAAACTGCTTGTGTTTTCCATCCTGGTCAATAACCACCAGTCTTCGGCTGCTTCTGTCAGGCGTGCCATTGAAAAGTTGATTCACTCTGTCAGGAAAAGGTTTTGATGGTACGCTCTTACTGGCGAAAGAACATTTTATCCAGTTGCTCTTTACTGAATTCCATGTAGGTGGGTTTGCCTGACGGTGACCTGTTGGAATTTGCACCTTGAAAAAGGTCAGTCAACAGGTGTTGCATTTCTTTTTTTGACAAAACCGCACCGGCCCTGATAGCTTGCTGGCTTGAAACAGCCCGTAGTAGGATTTCTTTTTTTGAAATTTTTATTTCTCCGGTGGAGTGTTTGTATTGCTCCAGTATTTTTTCCAGGATTATTTTTTCATTACCGGGTTCGAGGTCTGCCGGAGTTCCCTGAACCACAAATGCCGATTTCCCAAAGGGCTCAATCGTATAACCCATTTGTTGCAGGTCTGGTAATAATTCCTTGAGTAAAACTGCATCTGAATGCGTGACTTCAAGAGTCACAGGGAATAAACTCGTTTGAGTGGAAACGGGCTGGCCTTCCAGAGCGCTTGCCAGTCGTTCATAAATAATCCGTTCATGGGCTGATTGCTGATGAACCATTAAAAAACGATGACGGTCAGGAACCATCAGATAAGTGGCAAACAACTGAGTAGGTTCCCATTCCTCTGTCGAAAAAGAAAGCGGTTCCGGAATAGTTGATGGCTGTGTCGGAAGATCTTCTTGTTGCGGGTCTATAAAATAAGTACCCAGCGACTGAAAGGCGGGTTCCTTTTCAATGACTGTATGAAACGAATCCTGGTATTCAGGATCACTTCGGTGTAAGTGAGTGGGTTCAATTCTGTGCGCCTGGTTGGCTTCAGTAAACGTCCGGAAAATAGAAGTTGTTTTTGTGGCGGCCTGCTGATCTTTTGTAAACGGATGTTGTATGGCATCCAGTTGCTGAATTTGCCGGTCCAGTTCAAAATCAAGCGTTGGGGTAATACTGAATTGAGCAAGCGCATGCTTCACGGCTGCCTGTACGAAGGCATAGATGATCTTTTCGTCTTCAAACTTGATTTCCTGTTTTGTCGGGTGAACGTTTACATCTACCTGTTGCGGGTCGAGGTCAATAAATAAAACATACAGAGGAAAGCTGTCCGAAGAAATCATATCCTGGTAGGCATGTTGCAAGGCATGGTTGAGGTAAGGACTTTTGATAAACCTGTTGTTGACAAAAAAATATTGGTCGCCTCTCGTTTTCTTGGCTGTTTCAGGCTTACCCACAAAACCATAGATATTGAGATAATCTGTTTCTTCCTGAACGGACACCAGCTTGGTGGTAAAGTGATTTCCGAGCAATTGAACCACGCGCTGCTTCAGGCTTCCGGCTTCCAGGTGAAAAATCTGCTGCCCATTGCTGGTGAGCGAAAAAAAAATGCCGGGAAAAGACAGGGCCACACGGATAAATTCGTCTATGATATGCCGCATTTCTGCCGCATTACTTTTTAAAAAATTTCTTCTGGCCGGAACATTGAAGAAAAGGTTCTTCATACTGATGCTGGTACCTACTGCAGTGGCCACAGGATGCTGCTGTAATACCATACTGTTTTCAATTTCTATCAGGGTACCGATTTCATCTGAAGGCCTCCTGCTTTTCAGTTCCACCTGTGCCACTGCTGCAATGGAAGCCAGCGCCTCACCTCTGAATCCCATGGTCCGTATATGGAAGAGGTCATCAATGTTTTTAATTTTGGAAGTGGCATGCCGTTCAAAACACATGCGGGCATCGGTTTCATTCATGCCTGCTCCATTATCAATTACCTGTATTAATGCCTTTCCGGCATCATTCACGAAAAGCTTGATTTCTGTAGCCTGGGCGTCTACTGCATTTTCCAATAATTCTTTCACCGCGCTTGCCGGGCGTTGTATGACTTCACCTGCAGCGATCTGATTGGCGATATTATCGGGAAGAAGATGAATTCTGTCAGCCACATTTCAAACTTGACCTTCAAAAATACAAAATGCCCTTTTGATAAGGCTGAATAATTAGCCATTTTTGTTTTTTTTGAAAAAAGTTGACTTCGTAAAAAAACCATAGTATTTTTTCCACTTTAAATCAGTTCAATAGCCTGGCAATCATTTATAATGAAAATCGTTTCTTTGGTTCTTCTGCTTTTTATTTCTTTCGGTTGCCGGAAAACGAAACAGGATATTGCAGTTTCGCCCGGTACTGCGTTGTCAGATAATTTTACCAAATTCACCATCCGTAAAGGACAGCAATTCTGTGATCAGAGTACCTACAAGCCTGTAGAAATTTCTGAAATGAAATTCAACGTCAGGTTTGACAGTAGTTCCATTTACCAATCTGTAGCACCAGAAAATCAGTTTGATATTAATAAGCTGTATGGATTTGCCGATAATGGTATGGATCATCACCAATACAGCGCCCGCATCGGGTGGAGGTGGAGTGAACAGGCACTCAGGCTGTTTGCTTATGTATATAACAATGGGAAAGTGAGTTCAAAGGAACTATCAGTGATTGCTATCGGCGAAACGGTTCATTGCGCTATCAGAATCAGTGGGTT